>JACWML010000028.1 GCA_015661395.1 Methanomicrobia archaeon
CGTGTGCTAATTATTACAGCCCCTGAGAGCGAACGCACCATATTACCTGATTACGTCGAAGGGCATCGTGCGTTTACGACTATGTTATTAGCGGAAGAATATTTAGATGGTCTCAGGGCGCCAGAGGGCTTTGTGGTTAGTGAGGAGGACCATGACACGTGGAATCGAACCCGAAAAATGTAACATAGATGGATTTATCAAGAGTAAACATGAGCCAATCGCTGCCGATCGTTTTAGTGCCGCGGAAATGTCGACTATAAAACGCTGTTCCTGCATCGCATACCATTATTGGGCCGATTTGTGCGGCCGCGGCTCAACGGAGAATGCGTGCGCGACGAAGCATTGCAAGCGCGCGAACTGATTAAGACTCTCAGCATACTAGATGCAGCAGGCGTTGACGGCGCCTTTGTGTTTACCTTTGTCTTCCCTATTTACAAGCATGATAGCGATCCCCGATACGACCTCGATATAGTCAGCGCTAGCTTGGTCAAAAGCTTTGGCGGCGGAAAACCTGGCACAACCTATCCAGACATGCCGTGGGAACCAAAGGAGTCGTTCAGAGCTGTGGCCGAGTACTTCGCCACGCATTAGGCTCAGAGGTGAGTACACCCATAAAGCTTATTTTTTAGCCACCGTTCATCGTATTTCTTCATCCTCGCGTTGCGGGTGCGAATCCACCACGCCCATAATATCAGACGCGCGGCGCTAAAGGCGACGAGCAGGATGAGAAGAAGAACCACTGCGTTCACTGCGTTCATAGTTCGCTCACATTTTAACCGTGCTTCTTTGTTTGTTTGCTGATGACCTTATAGCTTGTATGTAGAGAAAACACGCAACAAACGTGCTTGCACAGCAATAACCATGCTGTGAATCATAGGATAACGCGATTGGTTTCCAACGGGCTTCTCCACGTGCTCTAATCGCTAAAATAGATAAGGCTCCTCCGCCTTAAGGAGGTGAAGCGACCTTGGACAGGATCGCATGTTTCTCTCTTCTTTCCGTATCTTTCACCCCTCACTTTCAGCATGGTCTTGCAGTTGGGTCGTTACCTTGAACACAAACGCAACCCTTGCGCAAGCAGTCAAGTCATTTTGTTAGAAGCGGCTGCGTGCTGGGTCGTAATTGCAGGCTTAGAGAGGCAGCTATGTACGAATCTAACTTTGTTGGTGACTAAAAAAGAGAAAAAGAGGGGCGCAAGCCCCTTTCACGCTTTCAGCACAACGGTGTGAGCGGCGCGATCGCCGAGGCGCTGTTTCTTGTCTGAGGTCCAAATGAGGATTGCGCCGAGCAAGTAGGGGATTACGTACGGAATCTGGTCAATATACAGCAGAATCGTGCGGATAAACGCTGCTCCGTAAGTGATCGGTCCACCGTTCGCCTCGCTGACCACTTTTATCTTGACTGCCATCATACCGACCGATTGGCCATAACGCCCTAAAAGAAGCGTAAAGTAGAGCAGTGCGATCACAATACCCAAAGCAACGTAGTACGCAGGGTACGCCGGCCCAAGCGAAACTGCGCCAGTCGACGTATCAATCGTAATGGCTGATCCAGTAAACAGAAAAACGAGTATGTAGGTGATAATCCCTGAAATAATGCCATCAATGATAAACGCCACAAAACGGATGGCGACGCCCTGATACTGCACTTGGGGCTCTGGCGTCGCATACGCAGAAGCCGCTGCCGCAGAACCCTGCGCGGGTTGTGCAGCGGCGGGTAGCGGTGCGCCACAGCTCTCGCAAAACCTTGTACCTGGTGCAGCGGGAGTGCCGCATTGTGCACACTTGTCTTCGTCCACGTGTTTCACCTCCTTTTGCATTTGTCAAGCCTTGAGGGGGCTTTGCTTTTGATCTATCTTCCGATTTGCTCTGACAGTGTCTCCAATTTCCTTTCGGCGTGGCGTAACGATAGATGCAACCAGCAGGAGTACTTTTTACAACCTCTTGCTGCCTAGATTCACACAATACCGCTGGCAGAGCTAATAGACAGCGTTCAACAGGCCCAGCTAGACGGAAACTAAGGTATGTGGTCATTTACGGGGCGCCTGCAGCTACTGTCTCGGCAGAGCTGAACGCCTCGACGGATCGTACCTGCGAACGTTCGCGCTTGAGTTGAAGAAACAGCTTGCCCAGACCATTAGAGTTTGCAGTGTGTTGCGCGAAAAATCCATGCCACGAGCCGCTGTCGCAGGAAATTTATGCAAACGTGCCGTTTTAGCTTAGAGGCGTAAAAAAAGGAAAATGCAGGTCATTGGGCCTGCACCATCTTCCATGTTTCTTCGAGCGTCATTGCCGCTTTGAGTTCCATTGTTTGCCAATTTACTATGCTCATATTTTCTGGTTCCATTGAAAATGCTTGCATCGCTTCAAAACTCGGCGCTTCAAACACCTGAACCGTCCAGTGCTCGCTATGTACGGACCAGCTTCCAACCATTTTCACTCCGTGTTTCGTCAGGAGCTCCGGGGCCTTGCTCATGAATTCAACCATCGACTTTCTTGATTTCTCGTTATGGCCCGGACAATCTGCTGGGCTGTGCCTAGAAATCACCAAAAATGTCACCATCTTTGCTTCACCTCCTTTCGCGTTGGCGGCGGTAACAGTGACCGCCGTTTTTCTAAAGCACATAAAAGGGTACTCTAGGGGAATAAAATTACACTAATTTTTCAACAAGTTTCACGGCGTCTAGGACAAGCGGGGGGCAACGCATCGGTATGTTCTTCTTCCCTTCAGCACGCTCTTGCAGATCTGACAGGTTGTATCCGAGCAGGTCTGTGCAATTTATCGAACCGTGGAGCTTTTTAAACTCCTGTAGAAATTCATTGACCGCAGCGACGGTTTTTCCTTTCGCTTCGATGTCATCAGCCCGTGGACTGGCGTATCGTAGCCCGATCACCATAATCCCACCAGAGAGAGCACCACAAATATTATCCGTTTGGGACATGCCGCCAACAAATCCCTGCGAGAGCCGTAGCGCCGTGTCTCGGTCAATCCCCAAGTCCGGCGCAAAGGCTGAGAACACAATCTGTGAACAGCCGAATCCTTGTTTCGCAAGGACAATTGCATCTTCTGCCTTTGTCATAACTAGTACCACCTCCTTTTCTAATACGTGGTCGAAAAAATAAAACCAAAACCGTAAGAACGGCGTGGTTTAGCTTAAAAGTTCCGCCTGTTCAAGAATCGCAACAGCGGCTATTACTTTCGCTTTACACGTCGACTAGCTACTAGCTTGGTACTATCTTTGTAATTGTTAATGTGACTTACTGTGTCTATTGCGAGCTTTATGTCAAGTGTAAGCGACGCGGAGAGCAGGATCGCGTTCCTTTTCACTGTGACTTGTATAGCAGACCGCGTTACCAAACACACGACGTATTCATATAGGAATATAGGCTATAAGCGTCGCTTTTATGAAATGGCGGCTAGTTTGACGCTAGTTTCGTCAACAGAAAAAACCGATGACGATATTATGAGTCGTGATTCATATATCAAGTACCGAACATGAAGAGGTAAAGGTCTTCTCCTATGATTAGGCTCTTCGTCTTCGATCTCGGCAACGTCATCCTCCCCTTTGAACATAGACAAATTGCCGTGAAACTCCATGCAGTCTCCCGGACACAGAACCGTTTTACACCTGATGACCTTTTCAAGTTTCTCTTTGATAGAGACCGGGGTTTCGTAAATCCCTACGAAGAAGGCCGCATATCGTCACTGGATTTTTTCGCAAAGCTCAGGGAGAGCTACAAATTGGAACTGGAATTTGAAGAATTCAAAGACATATGGAACAATATTTTTGAGGAAGATCCCGAAGTTAACGCGATTATTACACATCTGAAGAATAAAGGCTACCCGGTTTTTCTTCTCAGCAACACCAACGAACTCCATTTTTCTTACGCTATGGCACATTATCCTATTGTCCATTCCCTCGACGAGTGGATACTCTCTTATGAGGTAGGCGCAAGAAAACCTAAAAAGAAGATCTTTGATGCCGTCTTCGAGAAGACAGATATCGGACGGGATGAAACGCTTTATATTGATGATATTAAGGCATACGTGGAGGCCGCAAAAACGTATGGTCTTCAGGGTATGCATTTCAAAAACCCAAAAGATTTGTGGGAATTGCTGAAAGAAAAATGTATATAAGTAACAGATTTAGGTGCTATTTTTCAGTATCAAGCATTGAATGCGTTGCGATACTAAGCAAGTAAATCCTTAAGCGCGTCTAAGAATGCTTTCCGCTCAACTGAGTCAATTAGGTATATGTAATCGACGCCTTCGCCCCTACCGCGTCCTTTTCGTTCTACCTCAACGTAGCCGTATAATTCCAGCTCAGCAATGAGTGGCACTCACTCACTTAAATAAGCGGGTTCGCCAAGATGCTTTCGTCGAAGATAGAAAGCGAGATGCGGTCAGAAAATGCCTCTAAAAACGCTGAATCCTCCTTCTATATCAGGCGGCGTCATCGATAATAACTCGGCTTAACTCCTCCCACCCTACCCTTTGATGCACGTGCCGTTACCCTCTCTTCGGCTCGTCAAGATCCGGCTTCTATGCTTATAAGGGCTGAGCTGGCTGCCATTGCCGCCGCTCTCCTTTTAAAGCGATATAGCCTAACGCCGGGAAGGGGAAGTGATAAGCATGCACGAGCGCTTTTTCGTTTGTTGCAATCGCAAGAAGCCGATGACGCGTGCTAATGGTTTGCTCAGGATCAAAATCAACGCTGGCATACCACTCAGGCATCTCAATGTGAAGGGGATGAAGCACGGTATCCGCGAGGCACAGCAACTGGCTACCGTTTGAGGACAGCACTAATGCCATATGGCCCGGCGTGTGCCCCGGAGCAGCAAGTGCCCGGATGCCGTGCAGGAACTCTTGTTCGTCATCAACGAGTTCGACATTCCCCTCAATCGCGCCGAGCTTTCTTTGTGCAGTTGCGATGAGCATCTGTTTAACGAACTCCTCAGCGTGCAACGCCCGCAAGTCAGGCGTCGACATCCAAAATGCCCACTCATCTCGACCAACGTAAAAGCGCGCATTGGGGAAGACAGGCACGCCACCAATGCCTGTATTTCCGCCGACATGATCGGCGTGCGCGTGTGTGATAAAGACCGAATCGATCTCAGCCGGCACAATGCCTGCAGACGCAAGAGTGTGTACGATGTGACCAGTATCTGGGCCGAGGCTCCCGGCGCCGGTGTCGATAAGAATACGATGTCTGCCAGTGTCAATAGCAAGGCACGTGTAAGGGCTAACCCATGAAGTCCACTGTTTCAGTTGGATGTGATACTCGAGCAGCATCGCTCGCAGCTCCTCAAGAGGGGCGTTGGCAAATAGCAATGCATTTGAACTCGGATAGGTGAACGAACCGTCGCTAAGCGCTACACATTTAAAGCTGCCGATTTTGAAATTGTAAACACTCGTGCTTATATAGAACCCTCCTTTCAGTCGTGTACGTTCGATACGACAGAAGTCGCTCTGTGCCTGAAAATGCTTCAAAACTATACCAGCGCCTTACAATTAAAAGCTTGTTTTGTCGACGGGCTACACGGTCACACTCCCTATATTCTATGCAAACTTCATTTACGTGCTCCGGCAGGGGGTGTTTGCAATGCTTCCAATCGATTCCGCTGACGCCGTGCGTCATTGCATACGCTCGGTTTGACGATCCAATCCGATCACGTCGCTCGTGTTGTTCACTGAATTTTCTTGAGTCACCTAGAGGAAACAATTTCTTTGTTTGCATAAGCGAAATTCGGCATTTTCTCAGACCGCGCAAATGACGGTTGTGCAAACATTGGTTCTTCATTTCGCCTGCCATCGAGCGGCAGTTTGACCGCATTGACGATTTGCGGGTGCAGAGGATAGTGCAACCTGTGGATTTTGTATATTCTGGCAGAACGTCAACGACTAGCTTGCTGGATTTCGATAACGGCTTCAAGACGACAACCTTATCAAGGTGCTGTGCCCTGTATTTTTGAAGGTTTTTCTGTGGCACAACTATCCTTACTCGCGCCCCAGTTATTCCCGTCAAGCGCCGCAGCACTCGCATTCAGTGTTGTATTATTTCTGTGGCCGGTCAGCGAGATCGTTGGCGCAGGGATCATACCGCTCATACGACGCGGCGGCGTCGGGGCGAGGAGACGGGACCGCGGGTCGCTCCTGTTGATATTCCTCGGCATTATCATATCACTCACTGTTGCCACTGCCTTTGCCACTGCTGGGATCGCTATGCTGCCAAGCTGGACGTGCTACCTTGGAATTATTCTTATGATCGTCGGCATCGCGTTGCGACAGTGGTCTATGCTGGTGTTAGGTCAGTTCTTCTCGATGGCGGTGCGAATCCAACAGGGTCAACGGTGGTCCAGACGGGTCCGTACCGCTACGTTCGCCACCCGTCGTATACCGGCCTAATCATAATTTTCGTGGGATTGGGTCTGGCTCTGCAGTCGTGGGGGGCTATCCTTGCGCTCATGCTCATCTTCGCTGTGGTGTGGGGTCTGCGAATCTACGTGGAGGAAAAGGCCCTCATCTCAGCACTTGGTGAGCCATATCGCGTATATGCGCGGAAGACAAAACAGCTCATTCCTTACGTTTTCTAACCGTGTCGAACAGATGAGTTAAGTGTGTCTTCACTCATTAACGCGGGCCCTAGTCGAGTATTAAGAAGCTTATGCGCTTCGCAAAGATGACGAGAAAGTCCTCTGTAACAAGTAAAGCTCAAAAAATTACTTGGTCAGCGTATGGGATCTTACGGATGACGTAATTGCTGAACAAGAAGCAGAACGCGGTAGCTAGGACTCCGACGAGTACAAATTGAAGGAGCGGCGGTCGTTTTATCGCGGCGTATTCAATAAAATACGCCTGCAAGAAGAGTATGACTGGGACCTGGATGAGATAGACGGTGTAGACGTTTTTCGCAAGTGCCGCTTTCACGCGCCCCGTCTCATTCCATCGCTGCTTGAAGACGAGGAGCAGGCACGTGCAGATACCCACGCTTAAAAACGCCTCCCAGAATGCTGAGACGAGTCCAAAGGCGGTGAAGCCACCTGACAAAGCTGATAAGCCGAGGATCGCGATCGACACGGGAACGCCACAGAGGGCGACCACGGTGATGGGTCCCCACACCTTAAGCACAGAGGACGAAACCGTCTCGAGCCACCCGTTGCGGAACGCGAGGATCCCTCCGACCATAAACAGCGCATAGAGCGGAATGTGTGCCGGTTCGACCACGTGCCACAATACCCACACGTCAGGCGGGTACCAGACCCGCACGACGAAGTTCGCCGCTCCGAGCACGAGAGCGACAAGAATAAGCATGCCGGCTTGCGGGCACCGAACTGGACGGACCCTTATGTTAAACCCCCGCCAGACACTATAAGCGAGCCCAAGCACCAGCAGGTATACCAAGAACCAAAGCCAGCCGAAAGAAAAGAGCGCCACACTAGCCCCGACGGCGGCAATAAAAATGAGAATCAGCGCTGCGCTCCCAATGAGCGGGATTCCGATCCGCACGAAGCGGTCTTTGAGGAACTTTGTCCGTCCCTTTCGGTCAAAGGAGCCGACAAGGAGGTAGGCCGAGATGAAGAAGAAGAGCGCCATCGCAAACGCGCCGGCCACAAGTTCGATGGTGCCTACGACTAGCACGTCTGAGAAGGGTAAAGGTCCGAGGTAGCTTGGAGACCACCCTTCGGCGTTGGGAATGTACGCTAAGCCGGAATGGATCAGGATCACAAAAATGATGAGGACGATCTTGATATTGTCAAAGTAATAAAGGCGCTGCATGCGTGCCTCGATAGCACTTAGGTTCAATGCGCGACCTTACCTTAAAATTTCCCTAATCATTTGGTGCCGGCGTAAGTTGTCCGTGGCAGAACGAGAGCTATTAGTTTCTGCCTACTGAGTCTGGCTGATAGCCAAGCCGTCCGCGTGTTAGCACGATAATCAGCAACGCGGGCACCCCGAAAGCGATGGGGCTCGCCGGGTTCAGTATCGTCTCGTTCACAACGAGAAAGAGAGGTATCTACACGACTTGCGGGGTGTCGATGCTGGTGTGCGCCAAGCTCGCGATGAACACGCTTCCTTGAGTGTGATTGAAAATCCATCAAGATGACGGCTATTGCCACTACCATCAAGAGAAAATGAAGAAACTTGTGATTACAGTGGCAACGCTTGCCCCTGGATCCCCTCCGTGATCCGGTGTCAAGAAGTACAACAAATGCCAGAAGCCCCACACGACGTCAAGGAGCAGAGTGCCCCATAAAGGCCCATAGCGTGGTTGCATTCGGGGCAGCGAAGCCACGCCAGCCGATTTCTTCCGGCAGCCCAGTCTGAAAGAAGATGGAAAAAAAGCGACTGGATAGCTCAGTGCTATTACGCGTGTGAGACCTTGAAAGGTCGCAAGCACCCCTGGTTGGCTGATCATACCGAACAAGATCAGCCGGGATGCCCACTAGTATGAAAAGGTACCACTGCCAGCGGGTGCGCCATTGGGTGAGACGGTGACGCAAGCGCCGCAAGCCCTCTCTGCCTTCAGTGACACTGGTCATGATAATAGCAGCTAAGGTCGGTCCCGCGTACGCTTTTACAGCGAACAACAAGAATGCGAGCCCGTTGCCGCCTTCAAAATTGCCGCTAGGCAAAATGCCCCATGATGAGAGCACGTAAGGAGTCGAAACGATCCAGGAGAACGTGTACGCCATAAAAAAGAAGAACAAGGGATGCTAGCGGTTCTGTCAAAAACACTCCCCCTAGCTTTCACTTATTATGCTCGTTATAGCAATCAAGTAAAAACAAGCAATAATTCGCTGTCCGTTCTTAAGACTTTCCGACACCGATTACTGCACCGAAGTCGAATCTAAGTGTCCAATAAGTACGCTTAACGACGAGGTAGTCTATCATCCAGATCAGTGTAACCTTGGGTTGAGTAGAAATCTGCGCCTTCGAGTATTGTGTTGAGACCTCGTCACATGCTCCGGCAACGGATGCCGATCATTGCTCCATTCAGGATCTCTCCCCCGCTTGCAAGACTTATTGAAGGATATGAGAGGTGATAGAAACGGTAATAACACAATACTTTATGGCGAAGCACCGTAGAAGAAGTATCACTTTCGAACAGTGTCTTTGGAAGTGTGGCAAAGCGACATTCACCAAAAACACGGATGAAAACGAGAGAGATTCAAGATACAGGGTGATTCGGTAGCTCCGAATACAGCTCTAGGATGGTCCGAGGTTCGAATGTGGGGGCTCAAGAAGCTGGCACGTGGTTCGGTTCACAACACCATATACGATGAGTCCTGGAGTTGAGATTATCGGGGACCTAACTGAATGGCTTAAGATGAAAAGCGCGGCGAAGTTCCACAGTAACCTCAACCCGGTAGAGTTGTTATCACAGAGAACGACGATGTGGGATTCCTCCAAGACTTTGAACAAGATCCTGCTGAGCGGAACACAGCGATTATTCATCTAAACGGTTGTATCAGTTCATCAAAGAAAAGGTGGAGGAAGAGAACTAAATGCAAGCAGAGCGAAACACAGTTGAAACGACATGGACAGATCAGATCTGCAGTTGGCGCTGACGCTCCTCGAAAGCTCTCGATTACCCTATAGCGAACTAGCCGATAGGCTAAACATGTCCGTCAACGCAGCGCACAAACGACTTCAGGCGTTGATACAAGAGGGAATCATCCGTGTTTTTACCGCAAAGATCAGTCTCTTTGCGCTGCACGCGCTGCACGTAATTGTGTTTGGGAAGTCCGAGGCTACTTCTTTTGACGAAGTCCGCACACAGCTAGGAAGCTATGAGGCGACCTATTGGGTGGCTATTGCGGGAGGTAACTATCTGTACGTCGGGGCGTATCTGCGGAATATTGAGGAGCTCGAACCGTTTGTTGCCTTCGTCCGGACTCACGCTTTGATGGCCGACGCCACCGTAGGCATTGAAGCGCCCCCTGCTGTGTCGCCTCGTGGATCTCTTCCCCGCGAAACAGCGCTATCCGCCTTGGATTATCAGATCATCTACGCACTCCGCACCGACGCTAGGAAGCACGTGTCAGAGGTCGCCGCAGAGATAGGCGTTTCAGCCAAGACAGTGCAGCGGCGCCTGCAAAAAATGATGCGCGACAGCTCTATTGAACTGTCAATACAGTGGTACCCTGACGCGTCAAACGACATTATGACGACCTTGCACCTGTACCTCGCGACATCTGCTGATAAGGGTTCTGTTGGCCAACTTCTCAAGACGGCATATGGGCTCAACCTTATTTTTTACTGGTCCTTTAGCAACCTCCCGACACTGCTGCTGGGTGTGGTGTGGACCAACACAATGAAGGAGCTGCGCGACATACGCGAACGTTTAGAGCGCGAAGAAGTGTTTGATTCTGTCGTGCCCAATGTGCTCTACACTGGTTATATCTTTGACACGTGGCGCGATACACTTGTTCTCGAGCGAGGGGTCCCGACGCGCTCGACGCGCAAGCGTGACTGAACGTCTCAGGCGTTCGAATGGACACTCTTTCATCCGCTCGGTTGAAAGAAGCGACGTTTTTTAAGGTCATTTCTGCTGTTTCTGCTCCAATCCGGCTAACATGCACAGAAATAGCTCAGCGACAAAACGGGCGTAACGTGGGGAACTAAAATGATCGCAAAAAAGGCGGTGGTAATCGACCACCTCACAAAAACGTTCGACGACGCGACAGCGCTCGCTGATCTGAACGTTGAGATAAAAGCCGGTGAGCTCTTTGGGCTTCTCGGACCAAATGGTGCCGGAAAAACCACCACTATTAACATTCTGTGTGGCCTACAGGAGCCGACGAGCGGTTCGGTCCGCATATGCGGTTTTGATGTAGGGAACGGCACAAGAAAGGTGAAAGAATTGATAGGAGTCTGCCCTCAGGAGCCTGCGCTCTATTCGTATCTGACCGGTAGAGAAAATGTGGAGCTCTTCGGCAGCCTCTATTCAGTGCCGAAAGATCGTATGCGGAAAAATATTGACGCTCTTATAGAGAAAATAGGACTCACTGAGGATGCAAACAGGCGCGTGAGCAAGTACAGCGGCGGTATGCAGCGTCGCATCAATCTTGCGGTGGCGTTGGTCCACGATCCTGACATAGTATTTCTCGATGAGCCGACAGCCGCGATGGACCCCCAGTCCCGCCACGCGGTTTGGGATGTCATCCGGGATCTCAACAGGCAAGGCAAGACCATCATTCTCACGACACACTACATGGAGGAAGCAGAGCAGCTTTGTGACCGGGTTGGCATCATCGATCACGGTGAGCTTGTCGCCCTTGACTCGCCAGCACAACTAAAAGCACAGTATTGCGAGGAGACCCTTGAAGACGTATTCATCCAGCTTACGGGTAAGAGAATTCGGGAGGAGCCAAAATGAACTTCCCGCGCGTTTCATCGCTCACCAAGAAAGAACAAAAGAAGCTTCTCAGAGAACCAGCGGCCCTCTTCTTAATTATTCTGTTCCCGATAGCTCTGACGCTCGCGTTCGGCGTGTCGTTCGGGGCGGTCGGGGGCACGTCGGCAACAACGTACCAGGTTGGTGTCATTAACGCGGATGTGTCGCCCAATCACTCTTGGTCGCAACACTTTGTAGCAAACCTCGCAGCGTCGCAGATCCTCAAAGTTACAATGTACACAGACGAAGCAGCCGCGCACGCCGATTTAGCCCAAGGAAAAATCCAAGCGTTGATCGTCATTCCAGCTAATTTCGGCATCAGCTGCGATTCATTTGCGGCGGCCCCCTCAGACGCCACTCGGTGGATCGCAACGTCCATACCGCTGTATTGCGATAGTGGATCGATGTTTGCCACCCAGGCAATCCCCCCATTGCTCGAGCAGGCGCTCGCGACCACCTTGTCTGGAGCCCATACGGCAGCCGTCGCTCTGCCCGTCCAGATCGAGTCGCCTTCGCTCGTGCAGGCAACGGAGCGGTCCGCCTTTGATTATATGGTGCCGGGGATATTCGCCTATGCGGTTATCTTCCTGACCATGACTGTTGCCCAGTCTTTTACGGTCGATCGCGAAAAAGGCCTGCTGCGGAGAATCGGCATAACGCCTACGACACCTACCGAGTTCATGACAAGCCAGTCGGTCGCTAATATGGGGATTGCAGTCGTGCAAGTCGCGCTGGTTTTCGCCGTAGCCTTTGCGGTCGGCTTCCGTCCAAATGCGGCGGTACCGGGCCTTGTACTGGCGTTTGGCATTGTCGCTATCTTCGCGTTGTGCAACGTTGGATTTGGCCTCATCACCGCGACTGTCGCGAAGTCACCAGGGAGTGCAACAGGGATAGCATTTTTGTTCATACTCCCGCAAATGTTCCTTGGTACCTTTGTAGCCGCCGCTTCATCTGGCGTTCAGGCGGCCGCGAAGTTCGTGCCAAGTTACTACGTCACCGACGCACTCACCTCACTGCTACTGCGTGGAGCGCCCGTGACGAGCCCTCTGGTCCTTAAGGATATCGCTGTAGTTGTTGGTTTCAGCTTCGTCGCACTCGTTGTGGGTGTCGTGTTGTTTAGAAGGTACGGGAACGCATAGGACGAGCGTTGCACGACAGAGAATAGTATGGTCGACATCCACGAATTGGAAAAACAAGCGGCACGCTCAGGATTTAACGAATCATATCGTGTGCTTAGCGAGGGCAGGCATTATCGCATTAGCGTTGGTGCGCGCACGCTTCCTGCCGGTCACCCTTCATTCTTTGTTGAGGTTTTCGTGTATCTGTGCGCTCGCGCCTCTCAGGTCGACATTCCGCGGTTGGAGAGCGCAGTGACATTTCTTAAGGAGTTAGAAATGCGGGTATTCCTTGAGCTGCAAAGACGGCAACAGCATATCTGCTGAAGTCACCGTTTCTCGCGAAACCGTCAGCGCAGAATATGACTGTGTCTCGTCAATGGCTTCAAGGGTGTTTCACGAGCGTGCATCATCGTCGAAGTTGACCTGACACGGACTTTAACCCCTCTCTCATAACTGATCTCTGAGATGTGGGTTGCTGTCAGTAGCACTTCAAATTTCATTTATGGCAGGTTGGAAATCGTGACTACAACCTAGACTGTGCATTCAGTCGCCAGAGGTTAATCACAACGATTAAACGTCCAACGCCGATCTTATCTAATATTATGCAAGCTGCTAACGATTATTTGAACCGTTGTAATTATGCCATACTTTCAAAAAACGAGCTGCTGGAGATTCACCGCAGTAAAATCTCGCTTCATCGCGCAAAAGCAGGTTACAGCTATCCAACGATTCGGTTGCCGCATTCGTTCTCTGTGCTTGGGGGGTTGTCCGCCAAAATATATCAGACAGTTTGCGACGGGGCCCTGGCCTTTCTTGTTGTTATATCGCGTAACGAAAAGACCTCAAAAAGCTCAGAATCCTCCGTCTTCACACGGCGGAGGTCGCCGGTTCGAATCCGGCCGAGCCCATCGTTCTTTTTTTGATTTAGAGGCTAAAATGGTGGCGGATGATGGTGAAAAAAAGTTGCCAACTTTTAAAGAGTTGCCAACTTCTGCCAAAAGCGACGAAAACGAGAAAGAACCGCCAGAAACAGTCATCGTAGACTATGGCGGCGGGATTATCGTTCATAGCAGGCGTCCTGACGGGTCACTCGACGAAGGCCACGAATTTAGCACGGACGAGCTGATACCGGACGAAGACGAAGACGCCGGCGTAGACGAGAGAATCAGAAAAGCGTGGAAGAAGGCTAAGAAAATTAAGACGCTCGACGTTGAAACGCTCGAAGCAGCTCAGGATATTCTAGAGGCAGATAGCAGACCCCTTTTGAGCGCCGAGAGAACGCAGAAAACGCACCTACCGGTAACATCTGACGCGCCCGAACTTAGTTTTTCAAAATCCGACCTTGACAACTATGCGGCTTTAAGAAAGGAAAAGCTCGCTAAAAAATCGCAGCTTTGGATTGACCGAGACGCAACTGAGCTGTGGGAGTTTACAAAAGGTGAGGTATCACAACGCAGCCTCACAACACTCAGGCAAAACGTACTTAGCAAGTACCAGTCTGCCGATTCACACTCTAAAGTGCTCAGTTTCGCAACGTCGTTCCTTAAGTTTCTCGCCACGACTCGTTCGGAACCACGCTATCAGAGTTTCTCTCCCTACTTAGAGCGTCCGAAGACGGTCAAAGTACGCAAAAACGTAACCGAACGAATCGTCATCAAGGAGGACATCGAAAACGTTCTCCGATACATCAGGAACGCGGAAGAACATAGGGATATTAGCGCCGAACGGTCTGCTCATTATGCCGCATTTATTACGTTCGGTGCGTTCACCGGCCAGCGAACCGACGCAACGATGAAGAAGCTGACGGTCGGACAGTTTCGGGAAGCGTTGCAGTCAGATAAACCAGTGCTCACCGTCAAACCTTCGCAAGACAAAATTCGTATGGAACACTACGTTCCACTTCACCCACAAGTAGTCAAAGCGATGGAAGCAGTGTTAGGCGACCGTAAGAATAAGGAAAGCGCGTTTGGGTATCACAGCTTCCAGATGTGGTTGAAGCGTCAGAAAATCCCTATGTCGCACTTCAAAGGCCATTTTGTGCTCGGAGATTTAAGGAAATTCGCCGAGCAGCAGGGGGACGTAATAGAATGGGAGCCGACAAATCGCGCCTACATACTGACACACGGCGTCTCAGGGGTGCAGTGGAGCCATTACAAGCACGCGAGACCTGAGCCGGTTTATGATATTTACATGAAGTACTGGGGTGAGGTGAGCTTAAAAATCTGAGCTAGGTGCGCTCATCCGGAGAGGGCAAAAGAAAAACGCTCCGTTCGTGCGCTACGGCTACGCCTTTGCGCTTCGCCCTCCCCTCATACGCATAGCCGTATTCGCGACATTGGTGCTTGTGCACTTGTATCCTTTTGATAATTCGTCGCAACTGTTGTCGTGCGCTGTCGGGTAGCCAGCCATCGTGCACGCGGTCTTGCAGGTACTGATAAGCACCCCATCTGGTCGAGCACTTCCTCAAAAGTTTTTCGGCGGCCGGCACTGCTGAATCTCCGGTGAACCCACTCAAAAACAAGTGCTGAATTTGAGGTTGCTGAATCGGTGAGCGATGCGCTGAGTGCCTAACCGGCGCGAACCATGAAAGTAACTGTAATCTTTGGTGCTGCCACGCCGTGACAAGCGTCCGTCACAACAACATTTATTCTCTTAGAGTTCCTTTTTACTTGTTTCGAGCGGTGGCTAGCAACTGCCGCCTACGTCAAAGGAGGTGAAAGAAATGGCGAAGTTTATGACCATTTGGCGCGCCAACCCGAGCGCGCCGTGGCCGGTGGACCCTGCTGCCGCTAGGCAGCAGTTTGAGATGATGTTCGCAGCGGTGGACGCAGGATTAAAGAGTGGCCTCATACTTGAGTTTGGCCTTTTTCCAAACGTACTCTCAGGGTACATAATTTACAGCGGCGAAGCCAAAGACGTGTTCATGAGGGGGTTCGCGAACTACCCGTGGGTGCAGTACGAAGTGCACGAAATCATAGACTACGAGACAGGAAAGACACTCGCACGGCAGGTTCTCAAAGCCCAAGCAGAGCAGATGGCAGCGATGAAGCGGTAAGTCTGGGTGAACCTAGGAAGCGTTCACGCTTCCTTTTTCTTTTTTTAGTTAAAAAGGCACGCTAGCCCACTTCCTGCAAGTCAAGGTTGTTGAACTGTAGGTAGACCCTGTCGTGTTGATGTTCGTGTGTCCGAGAACCTGCTGGGGCTTGCGGATGTCTCATCCGCCGCGCACAAAGACGCTGATGTAGTAAGTCGGCAGCGACCCTTTCTTCACATTCCACTATTAAAGCGTGACATTTTACTTAATTGCAGCCTTTCGCGTCGCTTAGGCTTACCTAACTATAAGTGACAGGGAGACGTGCGGGACCGTTGAATGGGGGCTAGCGGTTTACCTGCTCCAGATACCCCTTAAGCCGCCTTAATTCACATAATCCTCGTATACGTCGTCGCATTCCTCGTCTTCGTTCTTGTGCTCGGCAGGTAGTCTTCCCTTAAGAAACTCCTTTATGACGTCTTCTTGGGTCTGAACCTTCCCTCTCTCGGCGCTGAGTATCGCACGATACCGTTCGAATTCGGCGTGGGTCTTCTTACTTACGCTCACGGTTGCCCTATCACCTACTTTCATAGACAATTCATACAATTCATAAACCATAAATACTTGTGGGTTTCTACAACTGACGGAGATGAATTCCAATGGTAACCAACGCGTCATACAGCGTCTGCGAATACCCTAGCGTACGCGAGATTCATCAAGCTACGATAAGGGCGCACCACGCGAAAGCCGGCTACGACTATCCAACAATTCACCTTCCGCCTACGTTATCGCCGCTTATCGGGTTACCGACCCGCATCTATGAAACGGTTCACAACGGCGCACTTGCATTTCTCGTCGTTGTTTCACCAAATGCGGCAAAACGAGAAAACGCCATTTTAAGCCCTAAACCGTCGCCTTCACACGGCGGAGGCCGCCGGTTCAAATCCGGCCGAGCCCATTGGTTTTCGATTTTATGAGGGCTGAAGTTTTCGTTTGAAAAAAGAAGCGACCTTAGCTCTTTAACTGGGCTGTGCGAGACTCAATAAGCGCTTAAGCAAGGACCACACACGATCTTTTTTCGTCACTGAAGCTCGTTTCTTGGTTGTTCAATCAGGACGCTTTTTTCCCCTGCTTTTCGTTTTTAGCTTCCAACTTTTCTTTATTGGCAGCCGTGTGTGCGTCTCTTCTTGATAGAGGGCCCAGTTCAGCCGTGATCGTCGCTCCGCTTCCGGATATTCTCCTTTTTTGTACTTCTTAAGAACTTCGTCTGATGTTTCACCTCCGACGTGAATCGGCTTGCTTGCGAGCGGCCAAATGCAGCCTTTCGGAACACCGCCCGCCCTGATCCTATATTCTGGGCCATACTTGATAATTAATTCTCGATCTATCTGCCTGCGCTCCAAGAAGTGCTCGCGCACGTCCTTTTCGCCGACAAAGAAACGCAGCTCGTCTTTTCCGTGCAGCGGCTCAGTGACAGAGACACGGTTCAACTTCCTTGTAGCCTCCTTGCCCTTGGCACCTTTAGCCGATTCCGCCCACTCGAATGAAACTGTAGCCTCTTTTTTGAGAGGCCAGTTGTGGCGTGCTTTCTCAACAGCCACGAGGTAGGGGATCAAGTAAGGCTCCATGTTGGGTGCGCACTCAAGAACGAGGGCAACGGCATCAAGCGCCGGGTCATCTTCTTCCTTTATGTTATCGGGAAGCGACAGCAACACCGTAGGATGCGTGTACATTCCGGTAGCGACTTCCTGCACCTTCTTTACAGTGACCTTGCTCAATACTCTTCGGCTCCAGCTACCGCTCGAGCCTTCTCGAAGTATCCAAACGCCAGCGGCCTGCCATATGGTGTCCTCTAGCCACGGCGCGGCAGTCCACAAGCGCCGACGCCAATGTTCAGGCCATTCCGGCGCGGCGATGAGCCCATTATTCGCCCAGCGCATAAGCGTCCTCTCCGATACCTGCACGTCTAGTGCAAACAGACGATTTCGTAGTTCGCTCACGTTCTGGATTGATTCGTTCCGAGCGTTCACGTTCGCGTCACTTAAAAACCACTACCCATTGCAACCCACATAGCTGTATGTGCGCAAACACGGCGAAATCTAGCAATCCAAATCTCGCTCGCGACGAATTGGAAGCCGTAAAACTCAAAACGCTCAAACAGGGCGTGTTGATAACGTCCCCTCAAGTCGCTTGTGCCATAGGAGCACCGACATCAACGATGCGATGGAGGCTTTGCCAGATGGTGGCAGCTGACGTCATTCGGAGCGACTGGCGCCGGGGTTCTCTGTTCTGGTCTCTTAGTAAGAGCGAGAACGATACGGTGCGGATGAGGAGCGAGACAAAAAACAGTGGTGTTTCGAGACGGATCAGAAACGCTGACGAGCCTGCTATCACGCGACGAACGTGATGAAAATGATAGAGGTGGTCAGGTTGACGAGACCGCGAAGACCACGGTTCAAACACGGGGAGGTTATATGAAAGAAGACAAAGATGAAATTGAGCCCATAAACAGCGACGATGACATTGAGATTCGTTACCAAGGCCTTATTTTGACATATACAAAGATGGCCGTTTCACGGGCGAAGTGGGAGATTTAAGAAAGCTCACCGTCGCGTGTTTTAGGCTGTATAACCGCTTGCGAAGCGATCCATCGCAGTTCAGTGCGGATGACCTTATCGATATCATAATATATGGGTTCATTGCGACAAGGTGGCTGGATAGACTAATGTACAAGGCTGATCTCGAGCTAAAACGTGCCGATTAAAGACCCAGAGAAACGCAGGAGCTATAACCGCGCGGATGCTCGAAGGCGCCGCGCGGGTTTGACACGTTTGACGAGTCAAACCCTTTCGGCGAACGTCTATATAAGCCCGCAGCACGTCGAAACACTGCTAGATCTGCACGAAGTCATGGCACAAGCCATCGACATGCTGAGAAATGATCACGAAAGCACACCTGTCTCTCGAGCACGAGCACTCGCGTACTGCTGCGGCGTCGACGCCAAGCTCATTGAAATGGCAACGATCAGCGAGCTGCAGCAACCGCAGCAGAGCGAAGAGCAAGAAACAGAGCTAGATGCCGAATATGCCGCCGCACAAGGCGAGCTCCTGCAGACCAATCCGGATACGCACGACGATTACCTTCAGTGGATGGTGTGTGATCTTAGGCTAACACACAACAGAGACGCCGAATCAGAAGCGGCATTCCAAACTGCGACCAGCGATCTCATATCAAAGGCCTCAACGTCTAATGACCTCCGACGGATTTACACTGAAGCGCTTCGGATGCGCGGCGCTTAGAACGACGGTGCGATTTGCAGCGAAAAGAAACCGTCGGGTTTTTGATGCTGCGCAGTGCCGGCAGTTGACGAATCCAAAGTTGCAAAAGCCTTGTGTCTTGTGGAATCATAATAACGCGGCTTTTCAACGTTAAAGAAGACTGTTTCTACCGCACTCTCGATTTAGCAGCAGAAAGCGCCTTCTTCATGACATCAAATGTTTTCGCGCTGGCATTTTGTGCTTCCACCACGTTTGCCCGCTCAGTCATGATCGTAACCGTGGCCCTGCATTCGTCAGGTTCGACTGGCTCTTCTCCATACCCTGACACGAACAGCGTTCCATTGACTCCAGTCATCAGCTCACTCGCAAAGTTAAAAACATAAGATTGAGTAGTAAGGTTTGGATGCTTCATAGATTTCGAGCACAGAAATCGCAAGCTTTTCTGCGTCGTATGTGCACATCACCTGCACATCAATGATCTGGAAGAGAGCTGGCTCCGCAGTACTTTCGGCATCTGCGATCGGGGTGCCGTCGGTGGTTTCTTATGGTGCCGTTCACCCAGACAGCTTAGCGACGGAGAGGGTACCTTGGGTGCGTTGCGGGACGTTCGTTGTGAACACGTGGTAACGGCGTTATACACCGCCGATGGACGTCCAGGTTTCCCACGCGCCGTTGTTATAGGACAGCTGCCAGAGGCCGTTGTCGCCACCGCGCACAAAGACGTCGATCTTACCAGACGACCGCGATCTAGCTCCTAGAGACGACGTCAGATACCCGCCGAGCTTGAGCCAGCCAGTAATGTCTGTCCACTCATAGAGCGCGTTGTTAGTGCCTGTGACAAAGACGCCGGTCTTCTTTTGAGACAACTCGTCCCTGCCGTGGCGTAATGATTTATTATATCTAACCGGAATAGTGGGTGAGTGGTGCGACTCGCGCCCTATGATTATCAAAGCACGCGCAGCACGGAACGTCGTGGCTGTGTGCAGGAGAACTCCTGTGGAACCATCCGCCGTTATCGCTCTTGTGACCTTTCTTGTGGCGTACGGAACGTTGGCCACAGAAAAAATCAACAGGACAGTCGTCGTAGGCGTGTCAGATGCGGGGTTCTTCTCATACGTGGCATTCATCCTTGCAAAGAGGCTGAATTACAACCCTCGCGCCATGTTGATCGTGTTCCCTCTCTTGGCAGGGTTGCTGGCCTCGTTCGTCAACAGCATTACGGTCATGCTCTTTCTTGCGGCGATTACGATCGAGATCGCGCGGCTCGTGAAGATCGACCCGGTGCCCCTCGTCGTCGCGGAGGTCGTCGTTGCCAACATCGGGGGGGCATCAACCCTCATCGGC
>JACWML010000082.1 GCA_015661395.1 Methanomicrobia archaeon
GGCCACTAACGAGCTCGCTTCTGTCAATAACAATTAATAACATTAAGCGTCTGGACTATTGGGGTTTAGGCATGGATAACGCCGTAGATAACCTATTTGAGGCACTTTTCGCTCTTACTGACTTGCGAGTGCTGCTGCGCGAGACTGCCCCATTGCACAAGTTGAGTGCGGAGCAACAGATGCAAGCGCGAGACGCTCTCGCACGCGCAAAAGCCGCTTTGTCAAAGCTTGAAGAGGAGCTTCAAGAATGAAAATCGCAGGAAATATACCGATCCGTGAAGTCGAGGAGAACTTCATCAACATCCAGCCGATCCAAGCCGCAGGCCGTTTGACTGCAGAGGCGATGAAGGCGCTCATCGCCTACGGCGACGGTTACTCAACGTGTGACCAGTGCCGCAAGCCTTTTCGACTCGATAAGATCACCAAGCCGCCCATCGCCGAATTCCACAAAGATCTCGCCAGGTTCCTCAACATGGATGAAGCCCGTGTCACGCCGGGGGCGCGCCGCGCCTTTCAAGCAGTTTGCCTCGCGCTTGCGGAAAAAGGCGACACGGTTTTAGTCTCAGCGCTCGGACACTACACCGAGTTCCTCGCAGTTGAGAATGCAAAGGCCACCGTTCGTGAAGTTCCCACAAATGATCTTAATATCGTCACGGGCGATGCCGTCGCGCAAAAAATCGAAGAAGTGACGCGCGAACAGGGCAAATCGCCCGTGCTCGCGATGCTCGATCACTTCGACTACTCGCTCGCCAACGAACACGACATCGCCGGAGCGGCTAAGGCAGCGCACCAGTACGACATTCCCATCTTGTACAATGGCGCGTACACCGTTGGCATAAAACCCGTTGACGGCAAGGCGCTCGGCGTAGACTTTGTTGTGGGAAGCGGGCACAAGTCAATGGCGTCGCCTGCACCGAGCGGCGTTTTGGCAACGACTAGCGGGTACGCGGATACGGTGTTCAGCACCACGCAGATGATCGGCGATGTTACCGGGCGGCAGTTTGGCGTGAAGGAAGTCCAGATGCTCGGCTGCACGCTTATGGGCGGCAACATCCTTGCGATGATGGCATCTTTTCCGACAGTGAAGCGTCGCGTAGAGGAATGGGATGAGTACGTCACGAAGTCAAACTACGTTGTCGATGCGCTTCTTGGCATAAGAGGGAATACGTGCGTTAGCGAGTACCCGCGCAAGCATACTTTGAGCAAGGTGGATACGACTGGAAGTTTTGACACGGTAGCGCGGACTCATAAGCGGCGAGGTTTTTTCTTGAGCGATGAACTGAAGCAGCGGGGCATTGTTGGCGCTTTTTCTGGGGCGACCCGCGCGTGGAAGCTCAACACGTATGGCTTGAGTTGGGACCAGATACGCTACGTAGCAGATGCATTCAAGGAAATCGCTGGGAAGTACGGACTGTCTTAGCGATGGCGGCGAATTTCAGTCGTCTCGGCGCACACGCCGTCGATCATCGGGTCCACGGTTTTGCTCGCACAGCGTGCAATTTACTTTTGAACAACTCGTGCAGCTCTTCCGACCCGCCGAAGCTGCTTCGGCATTAATGTTAAGTGAGCGTATAATTCAGGAATGAGTTGATCCAGTCATTCAACAGCTACGGTTGCTCCAGGAAGTGAGCGACTTGCGCTCCAAATTTGCGCGCGCTCTGTTTATCAAGCTTGTTGACTTGCGTAATCGGTATCCCCATAAGCTTAGCAAAATCCTCTATGAGATTCCTGTCCGTATCGGAGAGCTTGTTAACGTCGAGATATCCTCCAAACACCTCGATTGCTCGAACGCGCCCTGCAGCACGCGCTTGCAAGTCTGCCACGTACCGCTGCACGAGCTCCTCTTTAGGTACTTCTCCGTAGTCCACACAGACAACGAAAAGCGCCACGTCTTTGTCGTTTAAGTGATCGCGGTTCGCAGCGAGAAAGTTCACCACACTAGGTAGCGGGTGCTCTTCGTAAATCGGAGAGCCGATCACGATGAAGTCGAAATCGCGTGGATCAGCTTCGGCAACGTTCTGTACTGCCACTGCCACATGTCCTATGCTCGCGGCCCCTTCAGCTATCCACTCTGCAATGGTTTTCGTAGAGCCGTATCGCGTGTCGTAAATGATTAGAACGCGAGCCATGTTGCCCTTTACACCGTCCGGCATGAGTTCCAGCAATCACGCGTGCAACTTCTTAAGGAGCCACGCCATGTTTTTGCCTAGGGTGGTCATCGTGGCCATGCCCTCAGCATCGTTTTCTGCTTCACCGACAGCATGGCCGATTCCGATATTCCAGTAACTCGAACCGGGAACGATCATTTGACCAATGAAGAAGAAGTGATTGATCGAGTCGAATGCGTGAATGGCGCCAGCGCGTCGCATCGTTACGACCGCAGCGCCGACCTTACGCCGAAACATATCGCCGTTAGCGCGCGCTACCATTCCAGCGCGGTCAATAAGCGCTTTGAGTTCGGGCGTTATATCAGCGAAGTACGTCGGTGAACCTAAGATGATCCCATCTGCGTGGAGCATCTTGGCGATGTACTCGTTTACCGCGTCATCAGTCACGACGCAGCACTGGTCACGAGTCTCGAAACACTCCGAACACGCGATGCAGCCTTGAATTTGCGTGCCTGCGAGCTGAACGAGTTCGGTCTCGATACCTTCTCGTTCAAGTTCGCGGAGCGCCTGCTTAATGAGAATGGCGGTGTTGCCGTCCTTGCGGGCACTACCGTTAAAAGCGATAACCTTCACTGAAATACCCCTCGTTGCTTTTAACTAATTTGAATTTTTGCTACAACAACTGCAAATCATTCTTATAATTGTTGCGCTGATTTTTGTAGCGTTTCGCTGCGCAGCCTGTCGCTTCTGTTCGTCTGTGCGTCAAGAAGTATCACCGAAGTGTTTAAAACCGTTTAAGTGCCGGGGCGAAACTGCGGCAGCTATCAGTTAGTGCCCATGCTGCTCCGTGCTGAGTTGGAAAAGCGTAAATTATTCTATAACGGCGTCTCTTCCAACGAAACGCAATCCCCAGCACCGACTTGGCTGCTGTTAGCTTGAAATGGGCTTGTCTGCGCACCACACGTCATCTTTTACCGTGTGGTCATTCTTTGCTATACAAAACGGACACAGACTGTAGCCGTTGAACGGATTCATTCGTACCGGCTTGCCGCAACGGGTACATATTAACATTTCTGCCTCGGTCATGTTAGTGGCCCCCCATATGCTTGCGAAATCCGAATTTTGTCGATGACCTTTCACGCAATTCTTTGCATTTAAGCTTTTCGGAAGTCTGCTATTTCGCGTCGTAAAACGTTAACCGAGGCGTTTTATAAGCCCTCGGTCCGTTTTCTCAACTTGAAATGATTTTTTGAAAGAATGCGCTCCACTGTGCCGCGCTTAGGCTTAAAGAACTCAAATACGGCGAGCATTAATGATTGTTTAGCGCGTTCTCTAATCCGATTCGCGCGCTGCCGCGAACGGGCTGGCAAAGCTGCTAGTGTGCCCTGACTCCAAGCGGTCGGACACTGCGAAGTCCTGTATATATACGACGAGTCTGATACAGTCGTACGAGTATTTCGAGGAGCGGTTTTGCTCAAGAGTGCAGCTAGGATTCCACGCGCCACGTGCCGGCTCTTCGGCACAATAAAGGCCATAGGCAACATCAAAGACAGCGTTATTCTCGTCCACGGCCCGAAGGGCTGTGTTTATCACATTAACTACATACTCGGGATGCGGGGCGACAAAACATCCAACGTCTATTCGACCTGTATGGATGAAAAAGACGTTATTTTTGGGGCTGCTGAGAAACTTAAAAGCGCGATTGCCGAATTAGATCACGAGTTTAACCCCGCGCTCATCGCCGTGCTGTCCTGCTGCGCTTCCAGTATAATCGGTGAAGACGTTGAAAGCGTCGTGAGAGAAGTCCAGACGAACGCAAAGGTGCTGGGAATCGATTCAGGAGGCTTTGAAGG
>JACWML010000002.1 GCA_015661395.1 Methanomicrobia archaeon
GAGGCGCATCGCCGCATCTGGGTCGAGTCCATAGTCTGGTGCATAGACGGACAGCAACGCCTGTGCACAGTTAAAGCCCTGACTATAAAGGGCAACTGCCTCGTCCGCTTTGGTCATAGTCGACCATCGCCGAGCAACGACAAATGGAGCTTTGCGGCCTCTTCGGGCGTATCGGGTACCTTTAGCGGGTTGACGCACCACTTGGCAACGAATCTAGTCATATCTTTCACTCCCCCAATATTTCTGTCCGTTCACAATAAGAACCTCGCCAACTGAAGTCTGCGCTCAAATGCACAGAAACCTGAGCTAAAGCGCGCGAGGCGACGTGTATCGGATGCACGGCGGAAAAAACCCCCTAAAACGAACACCCAAGCCACGGTGATATCCGTGCTGAGCTGTGGCATTGGCTTATTTGTCGATTGGGGTAGTTGGGGCGTGAGACGATAAGGCTGGGGACGTTATTCCACTGTGCTGCTCGATCGCGAAACCGGTTTGCACACACAATCAGCGTTTAACGTGCAAATCCACATCCACCTAATGCCTCATACACACATCGCACACCTGCTCAGACAGCGGATGCCTGGAGTGCGGCCACCAGACTCGGGGTGGAGCGCGCGAAGCCTGTATTAGGCTCCGGTCGCTATGCCGAATTTAGAGGTGTTCAGATGTTAATCAGTAGTCGGAGCCTCCATCATACTCGAATTCTTATACAACTTGAACAGAGGAGCAGCTGCTTGCTAAGCGGGCTCATCGGGCAAGCTATTTAACGTCAATAAACGATGAACGGAGATTATGGACTTTGGACAATATATCAAGTTTGCCAATGAACACCCCCTCTGCGCTGTCGCAACCGTCGACAACGATCAGCCGCATGTACGGAGGTTTGGCATGTGGTTTGCCGATACGAACGGCTTTTACTTCTCTACCGGTAAGATGAAAGAAGTCTACCGACAACTCTCGATGAACCCGAAAGTAGAACTGTCCTTCTACGCGCCACCTGAAACCCCGGCAGGACAGGGTTCCTCAGTGGACATTGGAACGGAGATGCGTGTTACCGGCACAGCCGAATTTATAGATGACCCGGCGATGAAAGACCGCCTCTTAACCGACAGGCCGTTTCTGCGTCCGATTGCCGACAACGTGGCGATAGTGCACGTCAAAGACGGTGAAGCGTGGCTTTGGACCTGGGAGAACAACATGCGTGAATCGACCATAGAGCGAGCTCGCTTTTAATTGAAAGCTGTTTGACAACTGAGCGTATCAAGGAATATGGGGAGGGGGGCAACGAAGCATGATAACCAAAAGGGACGATAGGCGATACAGATTTGCCCTTGCCATGGCCTCACATAGGACTCTGTGGGCTCGGATAGCGTTTAAGCAAGTGGCAAAAGCGCATACATTCGACCATAAGTATGTGACTCAAATCATGCGGGCAACCGACTCTCCCGAAACGGCATTAGAACACATCAAAACATATTTTGAAGGCCAATCTCGCGTCTACTGGGCGAACGCACTCAGAATCGTGTGGAAAGAGACTGGAAAAGCGGCTATCGCGGCCACGCACGACCTCCTTACCGGGGGGGATTTTCTAAGGGATTATTCCGCGATCACAAACCAAGATCCGGCTGTCGAGAGAGTTCAAGCGGCATGGGATCTATTCGTCGAGAACAAGATCACGTCGAGGGCGAACAA
The DNA here is from genome assembly GCA_015661395.1 of Methanomicrobia archaeon. GTDB lineage: Archaea > Halobacteriota > Bog-38 > Methanoflorentales > Methanoflorentaceae > Methanoflorens. Next base: position 1,693 of record JACWML010000002.1, read on the forward strand.
GGTCGTCGAAGTCACCGATACGGCTTATGCACAAATCCAAGACGTCATGGCTCAAGGCGGCAAGGATGGATTGACTCACCACGAGATCGGACAGCAAATTGAGTCTATTATGGGTGAGACGTGGAAGGCCCCAGGAGAGACAATCTCACGCACCGAAGTCAATTCGGCAATGAACGCGGCAATGCTGGAGGATGCGAGAGTAATGGCCCCCAATCTAAACAAGGTTTGGGCGTGTGCGTTCTTGAACAGCCGTCAAGATCACATGGACGCCGACGGTCAATCAGTCCCTCAGTCAGAGCCGTTTATAGTCGGCGGCGAGGCTATGATGGAGCCCGGAGATGATTCGGCAAGCGCCGATCAAATAGTCAATTGTGCTTGCACGATGTTCTTTGAGCGTCCAGAGGAAGCCCCCGACTAAGGAGTAAAACCGAGTCGCTGACCTAGGCCTAAGATTTTGTATTTTTTAGCTCCTATTAGCATCCACAAGACGGAGCCGTATTAGGCTCCGGTTGCCTATTGAGCTCGTCTACAACTTGAAAGAAAAGATGCTTTCGCGTTGCCGCAGCTGCTTCTACTGTCGATGTTGTTGCGCGCACGTGCGGAGCACTGAGCCGGTTAAGCTTTCGACTCACGTCGTGCTCACGCAGCCACAGTGATGGATACGGAGAGACCACCAGGTCAAGCAAAGACTTAATCGCGTTTTTCGTCCGTTCCGTTTTGGTTACCATCGCGCGCACCTCTACTTGAAATTGCACAGAGAGGTTTCTTAAGGGCGCGTGAGGTGCGCGCTGCGTGCGAAAACGTGACATAACATCGGTGTCACACCTAGGCGTGTAAGAGGAGATCGGAAGCGTTTCGCGCTTCCGTTCTTCTTTTTCGGCAACTAAAAGCAGCGGACGTTATATCGCTGAAGTAACAGGCTAAAATAGGGTTTTCTGCAGCGTACAGGTAAGGAGCCTGTATTAGGCTCCGGTTGTTGCGTCGAATTCGACCGTCAAAGCGTCATGCGGAATGACCCGTCTATCAATAATCGTTCCTAGAACCAGGCGCTTATGTAAGGGACTAAAATACGAGTGAGGTCTTTCTTTCTCCTGGCCATCATTCACGCGCTGCTGAAGCACGCAACGAGCGCATCGAGTGCCTGCGCATCATCCAGGCCAGCTTTATACTCGAGAAACACTGTTAGAAATAGGTTACGGAAGCTGAGGAAAATATGAAATAAGCATGGATGTAACAACAAGCATAATTGCACTGGTTGTTCTGGCAGTAGCATACATCATAGCTTCTCTTAGCTATCCGATGCTGGCAGGAGGCGCAGCATATAGTCCTACTCCGAGGGAGATTGCAGCTGAGGCCCTTACACTGGCAGACCTTAAGAAAGACGAAGTCTTCTACGACCTTGGATGTGGAACAGGAGAAGCCCTTATAGAAGCCTCAAAGGTATGCGATCATGTGACGGGAGTTGAGATAGAGCCTATTCGATGGTTTATAGCCAAGCTCAGAGCAAGAAAAGCCCAAGTCATCCTGGGAAACCTTTTCAAGCAAGACATTTCTGACGCTGATGTCATATTCATATTCCAATACGAAGGAAGGATAAACAACAGAATCGCGATGAAAATAAAGGCTGAAACACGAAGTGAAACAAGGATCATAAGCTATTGGCACCGAATGGAAAATATGAAGCTCGTTAAAAGCCAAAACAAGATTTTTATTTACAAGACATGAAAGGTTCTGTCAACTCTTTAACAGGGCGTACGCTGCCACCAGAGGGCATTGTATTGTTTCTGCTACGGTGGGGGCGTTGGCTGGCTTGTTCTGTTCTGAGTGCGGCACGAAATAAAAAAAGAGCGGTCGTAATTTCTTTTGGCAGACCGATTCGCGCGTGACGGACTGACGGCCAATGCCGTCGCCTGAAAGGGGGCACGGACGCGTTTTTCGCGCTTCTGCTTCTTCTTTTAGTCGAAAAGGCAGGTCTGAGCAATTCTTGTTAGAAAAGAGAGCAGCTAGAACGGTACTCATTTTACGATCCCTCATACGCCCAGCTGTATTCGTGCTGTTAGTGCAACTTAACCTGTATCTTCTTGATAATCTGCCTTACCTGATGCCGGGCGCCCCTCCTTATTCGTTTCCTAAACGACCGGACAAAGTAATAACTCAGCGGTGATGCAGATTTTAGATCAGTCCAAGAGATATCACTGCGACCCTAATATGATAAGCACTACTGATATGTCTAAAACAGGTGAAGCCCAACCACTGGCTGCAGCAGCCCCCCGGAATGAGTACACCGCCTTGAATGAACCGCGACTGCCAAAACAGTATGATCGGGATCTGAATGACGTAAACGGTGTACACATTTTTGGCAAGGGTTGCCTTGATGCGCCCGGTTACATTCCATCGATGTTTAAAAACGATGAGCATACACGAGCAGATGCCGATGGTTGGGAACGCTCCCACAATAAAGCTACAAGCGAGCCGACTGTGAAGCTTTTAGCGTCAAAAGCCAGCGATGAGCCCAGCATTTTAGCGCCATTTTTTTAGCCTAATTTTTCGTACATCCAGTTCATAATAGTGTCAAATGTGTCACGGGTGAACCCCATGTGTCCAGCCTTATAAAATCTAGCGCATTTTGGACTGCCATGTTCAAGAAGCAAATAGTAGTCTTTGATTGGAAACACGGAATCATGTATTCCATTGATAAGTAACAGGGGTGCGCTTGGCTTATCTAAGATGCCTTGTTTAAGAAGGGAGAGTTTAGGTGCGTATTCTACCCATTCCTTGTAACCGGGCAATCCAAAGGCGTAAGTGATAGTTTCGAAGAATTCAAACGGGTATTCTCCTCTGTCTTGCTTTTGGATCCAGTCCAGCTCGAAAGCATAGTGGACAGGTCCACCTTGACTTACAGCGCAGGCTATTTTATCTTTGTAAATATGGGCAACCTTGACTGCCCAATAACCGCCAGTACTGTAACCCCAGACTCCAATCCGATGCGAGTCCAGGGTCTCATTCGTCCCAATCCAGTCGAAGACTGCTCCGAATAGTCTTTCCGCATCTTCTGAGCCTTTGAGTGGCGAGTCACCAACACCAGGCCCATCAATTGCACAAGTGGCTAAACCATGCGCCAGAGCAGGATCATTTAACTGTTCTTCCTTGAAACCGTCGATTCCACCCCAGCTTACAAGCACGGGAAATGGCGCCGAGACCTTTTTTGGTAATCGCAAATAAGCAACAATCTTGCTACCTTCCCCCGTTTTTCCGGTAAATGGTATCTCAACACGTTCCAGTGGAAAGTCAAAGAATTGCGAAGCCTTAAAGAGCATCTCCTGTGACTTCCTGTAAGCTTGCTTTTTTCCGTCAGAATTAATGGTTGGGTACCGAGCAAGTCTGTAGTATTGGTAGGCTCGGAGATAGTTTTCTTTGGCATTTTGGGCATCGCCTGCTTTTTCCGCTTGGGCTGCTTTTTCTTCATACGGTTTGGCTATCGAGCTCCACGCGGCTGCCCACTTGTCTCTGTCATAAGACGTGAGAGTAGTCATCACCCGTTCTACGTCTTCGTATACCGCATAAGTGAAGGGGTAAATCCTCATTTTTACTCTAGGGCCCCACATTGCCCATAACTCGTTCATTGGGCGAACATACTTTGAATTATGCATTTTTTCACCAAATAGATCAGGTCGTTTGCTAGTTATACCTGCTTGCCGAGCATACTACGCCATTTTCCTGTTTTTTCGTGCTTTTCTTGCTTTCTTAGTAGTTGTTCCAAGCAGGTGTAGTAGTAGCCATCCGATTATACGAGCGCACGCGGCTCCATCAAGTTAGACTATGAAATAGGGGAAAGAACCTCTTTTACCGTATTTCAAACGTCTGATTGATCTTTTTACTTCTGAGTTGAGAAAGCGACTTCAGCCTAGCTCTTCATGTATACGTCGTAAACGTGCTCAGGCGTGGATGCTTGTAAAATCGGCAATCGACTCCAGAAACCCCGTGAGTGAGTATGTAGTTCTTGTTCGACTGATCCCACTGCAATATATCTCTCTGCTGCCCCCAAACCTATGATGAGCTGCAGTAATGGATAAATATCAAGTCAAGAAAGTACACGCCCTATTTCTAACCCAAAGAATTTAATCTGCGATCTTCGCGCTAATCTGCGATCTTCGCGCCTAGTATCTTCACCTCTTTCGCCGGTCGGTCCATAGCGCCAGTCTTCACTTTGCCCATCTCCTCCACCACGTCCATTCCCTCAACAACCTTGCCGAAGACCGGATGAGCTTTGTCCAGGTAGTTGTTGTTTACCAGGTTGATGAAGAACTGGCTGCCGCCCGTGTTCGGACCGGCGTTGGCCATGGCTATGGTCCCCCGATCGTTGCGGTTGTGATCAGTGAACTCATCCTTGATAGCGTAACCCGGTCCACCCCGGCCAGTGCCCGTGGGGTCCCCGCCCTGGATCATGAAGCCGTCGATGATCCGGTGGAAGATGGTGCCGTCGTAGAATCCCTTCTCCACCAGCTTTCGGAAGTTGCCCGCGGTAATGGGCATATCATCATAAAGCTCCAGGGCGATGTCCCCCATGCTGGTGTTAAATAATACCTTGGTCCTGCCTGCCTGTGAAGTGCCTTCTGCCATGTCCTCATCCCTCAATCATATACCTTGAATTCTCCATTTCTGGTTGATGAATCGTCTTTCGGATTATCGATATAAAAAACTAAGGGACGACGTTGGCCCGGATCATCCTCACTTCCTGCAGGTCCTGATCATTTAGCCTTGGATAAACTGCCGTCGTGTTAATACTGTAATCTTGTGAGTTAACCAAACCGTTCTCGACGAAAGGAAGCTGTTGAGTTCCTTCCTCGTGTACTTGAATTCCAGCGTAGCAAGTGTTTCCGCTGCGGCGAAGATTTTAATTCTGCAACCGAAATATTATTTTCTACAGCTTGAAACTGGACACCGCCGTCCCTAAGCAGTCGAGGCTCCGGCCCGGGTCCAAATCCCGACTCGCGCGCTCCTTTTTTGCTTTGTGACTCAGTGTAGCTTGCGCCTCGAAAAATAGTTGATTTAAGCTCGTTAATCTCTGATTCCAATGCATTAAGCCGCTTAGCCATATGTTTTTGTTCAAAATTCGCACAAAATTTGTCAACAGATTCGCCAGCAGTTATCACAAAAGCAGGTTCTCCTCCGTGCTCTGTTTGGTAGATTTTTGCCGTCTTTCCGATCAGACCTCTAAACCGCTGTTTACCGTGACGCGATTCAAATACCGCAACGTTTATTGGAATCGAGCGTATACTACCGAGTTCAAAAAACGGTGGTATAATGAAATACACACATAAGCGTAATTGTACAAGTATCGCCTTGGCAGCCCTCATGCTCGTCTCGCTCTGTGCGGTCTGTACGAGCACGCTTAGCGTGAGTGCGGCACGGAGCAGTGCAAACGTTCAAGCTCCTGCTCTGGTCGGCGCCTCTCTCGGCGAAGCACCTGCCGTATGCGCGCCTGATGCAAACAGCCTAGCCCTCTTTGTGAGAGGTACGAACGGCGCCCTCTGGTATAAGCACTGGGATGGCACGACCTGGTCGACGTCGATGTCTCTCGGCGGGGTTCTGACCTCGTCACCCGCTGCGACGTCACCAGGCAATGGTCAGGTAAACGTCTTTGTCCGCGGCACCAACGGCGCCCTCTATGAGAAGACTACCACGGATGGAGGGACCTCCTGGTCCAACTGGGTCTCTCTCGGCGGGCAGATTCCTGCCGGTACAGCACCAGCGGCTTGCTCATGGGGCTCAGGTCGTCTCGACCTCTTTGTACAAGGTATGAACGGCGCCCTGTATCATAAATCATGTACCGGCAGCACGTGGTCCAGCTGGGAAAACCTCGGCGGATACCTGACTTCGTCACCAGCGGCAGCCACCGCGCCGGGTAGTAGCAGAATCGACGTCTTTGTGCTCGGCAGCGACAACGGCCTCTGGCAGAGAACCTATAACAGTGTGTGGTCCTCGTGGACGTCTCTCAGCGCTGTGACACAAACTATTTATTACGTTCCCCAAGCAGGATCAACTTGGGCCAACCGGGGGACGGCAGGCGCCAGCTATGACGCGTACGTCAGCACCCCCAGCTTATTTCAAACCCAATCAAATGGCTACCCGTATTGGGGTGATATCGGGAAAAATGATTTTATCTACATCCCAGCGGGCAGCGCAACAAACAACCAGAACGTCGCTTCGTGGGAGATAGGGTTTCATTTCACCGGAATAGCGTCTGGCCAGCGCTACCAGAAAATTTGGGACAAGGCGTCTGGCGGTTTCTTTTTTAAAATTGACACCATCTATGGCGCTAACCAATGTTACCTAACTATCTATCGCGCTACGACCGGCGGCAGCGGCGCGCGGTGGTACATACCAACTGATACCGTGCTGCGCGTAGGCCACAATTATTACATTCAAATTGCGTGGGACACTAGTGCGGGTCCAGGAAATGAACCGTATCCGACTGTCTGGATCGGTGAGGACGGAAACGCGCCGGTGCATCAAACGCATTGGGACGAGAGCGGCGGCGCTCTTGGCGGAACCGGATCGTGGTACAACGATGCAGTAGGCGGAGTGAACCTGGGAAATACGGCTTCAGACGTAGGCAGCAACGCGTCAGCGAAGACTGCCTGGCTCGACGGCGGCTTCTTTGTTTATCGGCAATACAATTCAATCGTTGATTTTAGCAGCGGCGGGAGCTGGAACGCCGATAAACTGCGCTGGGCCTAGGCCAGTTGTAGCAGAGACCGACTAGGACTGCGTGAGGGTGCTTCTCGAAAAGGAGAACGAGTAGCGTGAGTGAGAACATAGAAGCGGTTAGACTCGTTCCAACCGATCACGTCGCCCTACTGTTCAGCGAACTTCCGCAGATCGGACAGAAAAAAATGAGTCTTGCACCTCGCCAATGGAATTCTTCGCTTCTGTGCCCATTTACGGAAGCTTTCCAAGGTAAACGTGCGTTCTTTGTCTTCTTTGCTTTCACAAAGAGCGCCTATGACCCCGGTGAATCCTGTCCAGAATCCCCCTATTCACTCTGCAGGCCTGACACGTTTCATCTTGCAAGTCTGTGAAACTCTCTTCTTCCGGCAATCCGGTTTGCTCTGAAAAGCTATCTACGTTGAGCGCGCCGGAACCAACAACTCAAAACGGTTCAGGGAAACAGCTCACGCAGATTGATTTTGAAATCGCCCAGTTTTCCACCGTAGTTACCCGCGGAAATTCTGACCACACCATCGATGTCCAAGGTGGCGTCAATTCCTTCTTTCATCGCTTCTCTAACGGTGTCAAGCGCGGTTCCGTTAATCACTATTTCGGGGATATATCGAACGCCCTCTGGAACCTTGTGGACCTTTCCCAATCTGTGCCTAAGCGAAGGACAGAAGGGATCATTTGTGGTAGGACCTATCAAGGGAAAATGGGTTTCAGGCTTTGAACCTGCGGAACACACATCGAAAGGGGTCACCACACCCTTTACGCGGTGGATGGCATGCAAGGCCTTTTCTCCGGCTTCTCTTAGAGCTTCTTTCGTTGTACACATGACCCAGAAGTTCGCGCCCATCACGCCGTGAGCGTACCCCAAACGCCGTTCAATAATGAAATCTGGGACCATAAGTGGCACAACAACAACGTTTCTACCAAAGCGTTTCTCCACCCATTCATATCCGTCCCCGCAATGCCCAATCCGCTCCATCATGTCAATTTCACCCTCTGCGTCTGGTAACGCATCGAAGACCGCGGTGAAGGGTTTAACAAGTATGTCTTGGCGTATCCTGTAAGAAAGTTCAGCCTCAAACTTCTTTAAGGAAGCAGTGAAGGCTTTATTCTTGTCTAAACCCGCCCAGAACTGCAGGACAGCGCCCTCGCGCTTATCAGGAGTCTCGTTTTCGTCAAGCCACTTCTCAACGCCGCCTTCGACTCTACCAATCACAACTGAAGGTGTTGCCGTTGAGTCTTCAGCTGCACTGTGCAAAGTTGCTGCGTCGTCGGCCGTGAGTATCACTCGGCAAAAAATGCCTGCAAATGCCTCGGCATACGTGTCGTCAATTTCAGCTACCATTGCTTCTGAGCCCCCACGGATTCTCCTCTGATCTTTTTACTGAATTCGCCGCTCCCTTTCACTAGTGATTCCTTATTCTCAGCGGCAACTATTTGAACCTTGGGTAACTCTTAAGGTGCTCATTTTTTGTGTCTATTTGACAGGCGGGGGCTAGGATGGAGTTTTCTGGTTAGGAAAAGCGGAGCTTCCAAAGGCGCCTCAGTTTCCACGCTGCCTGCTTACGCGTGCAGTTTGACGCTTAAGCGCCAACGGGTGCAGTGCCCAGTTGCATCACTGCCGCCAGAGCTATCTGTGTGCTGCCCGCATGGCACGTCGACGAGCGTTATGGGTGCCTCGGCCGCGCGTGAATCTCCATTCCCATGACCACTGCGACGAGCACGTATGCAACGTTGCTGAGCGGGGGGGGGGACAAAAGCGAAGGCTATCGCAAGTGCTGACGAGACGGGCAGGCTTGCGTTTCTATACGCGATGACCCTAAGCGTCCTCGCGGTGATGCCTTTTTTCAGAAGGACGTACGTCGTTTCACGTACGACCAGTTAGCGTATAGAATGAGCCCCGTGATGAAAATGACGCAGTCAAACAACAGCACGCCGGCGGTGGTGTCGGGGTAGTCAGCCCATACCATCGTCGCAAATGGGACGAGCACGACGAACGACAGGAAAAAGATGTTTATCAAGTACAGTACCCAGTCGGCATAGGCAATGTTCTGAAACTGCCTCCAATTGTTATTAAGCAAGAGGCCCAACAGGCGAATGCCAGGAAATAGCCGATGAATTTGGGCACGATGCCCACGAGCGATGCCAATAGTGCCTCATTCGAATGCTGCACGAGCGGGACGACAAACTGCAGCCCGAGGAGTGTTATGGCGATGGCGAAGACGGCATCGACGAACGTCTCTAGGCGGCGCTTATCTCGTACCTCAAGCTCGATCTGCGTTTGTGTGAGTTTAGGTTTCACCTGTTTTTCGGGCATGCTCATTTGTTAGTGTCGAACAGGCGTTGAGCGTTGTTATTCGTGTCGGTCACGTTACTACCATCGGTTCTTAAAAAACTGGGGGGTATACGCTCGTGCGGAATAAAGCTTGTGCTCTTTCAGTGCGCCTGCTCGTTGCAGCAACGGACTGGACTGGCTGTTGACGCTGATGCCGCCCGTATTCCACATATACGCCATACGCGTCTCAGACAGTGGATGTCGATAATTGCTCAGTTCACTCTGCGCACACTTGTCCGAGAATGCTTGCCTGATACTACCAAAGCACCGAACTTCACGCAGTAACGCTCTACAAAGCGGGTTTTACCCTCCCCTCTTTTTTAAGCTAACCTATATCTATCATTTAGCGCACAGACACTGTGATCAGTGATGACCAGTGACGATGAGTTCACGCACCGTTTAATTGGATTCGGGCTCAGCGAAAAAGAGGCGCAACTCTATCTAACCCTCACGAGCCTCATCGACAAGGGCATGGTGCGTCCGTCGCTCGGCTCCCCCACCGTCTACACAGCCGTCGACCTTGACACCGCCCTCGGGTCCGCGCTGCAAAAGCAGCAGAGCGAACTGCGTGAGATGGGAGAGAGGAAGCGCGAGCTTCAGGAGCTTTCGCAACAACAACGATTCCGGCCCTCCGATGAAGTGAGCACGTTCAAGATCATCAAGAGCATTAAGGAACTCATCGCCGTCGCTATGCCTTTAATTGACTCGATGCAGGAAGAATGGCTGATTGCCGCTCCTGCTTACCTGACTATTGTCGCCTCCCTCTTTGGAGTCAACGAAGCGCGTATGAATTTATCAAGCGCGGGGGGAAGGTGCGGGCCATCATCGACATTTCGTACCAAGTTATTGAGCCGGTGCGAGAAATGATCGCCATCGGTGAAGAAGTGCGCCACATTGATCAGCACGGGATCACGTTCGTCGTATTTGACAGAAAAATCTCCATAAGCGCGATTAACGCGGAAGTCAAGCGTATATCCCTCAACGAACCCGTCTCCGGACTCTGGACCGATGACCCCGCATATGCTCAGTACCTCGCATCTACGTTTGAGATGGTGTGGCGACAGTCAGTCCCTGCAGAGCAGCGCATACAAGAACTACTAGAACGTGGCCCTCCGCAAGCATAAAAGGAGAACGCGAGCAAGAGCGGCGATGAAAATGTTCTGTGTTGTCTACTGTTAACGGGCTTTTCTCAAACGCTTGCGAGCAGCTGACGCAAAATCTGTCGCGAAGCTTCATAAATCCGGCCCTACTTTGAGCAAAGCGAAAGGGACAATTTCGCAACGTTAAGGACGCTGTAGCCCAGTTTCTAATATATAATCGAAGCTGCAATGAATGAAATCGTCTGGTTTATCTCACCTGAGATGGTGGTCTTCTCCCCGCATGCGGTTTACCAGAGAAATCTAAAATGCCACCGCAGCTGCTCCATTTTTTAAAAAAGAAACGGAGCTCGCCTTGGCGTTTTCGAGCAGTCTAGTTTAAATAACCCTTTTTGGTGAATGCATGACTAGAGTAAACATGCCATAAGATCGGAAGATGAAGGTTTACTGTCGACGAACTCTTTGCTCCTCCGCGCTGGCCCACGGAGATCCAAGGAATGAGTCTCGACAGAATACGTTGCGAAAGGGTACAAGTAGACAGAATAGGGGGAGACAGTCAGTAGTTGCCTTGCAACGACCCCGCGAGACGCGGTCAATACGATGATGCATAAAAGTGGAGAAAAAGGCTCGGGATTGACAAAAAAAGGATAGACATACGTCTAACCGCTCTTGAAACGGAACTGTCGAAGACCTGCGTGGCTTGTTTAATCAGGTTGTGGCAAAGGTACGACGCCGACAGGTCTTCGCTTGAGCTTGCGGCTAATTGAGAATCAAACTACGAGCCGTGGAGATAGGCCTGCGGGCCATTGAGGTCACGAACCACGAGCAATGAATAGCTGCGTTCGAGGAGCAATCGCGTGAGTCGGCACGAATCGAAAATTCGAAGGTCGGTATGCAAGGCTACTTCTGCACTATTGTTTCGATTCGCAGTGCTTACTGCTGTCTTGCGTTCCTGCATCGTTTTTCTTGCTTGTTTGCCCTATCCGAAATACGCGCCAGAGATAGCTCACGATAGCGGCGATCACGGCCACTGCGGCAACGGCTAGCGCTACCCTGATTCTTGGTCTCATTAGTTCGTTTCTCCGAATTTGAAATATCTGTGCCACTCCTTCAGCTGGCACGCGATCAGTATACGCACTCTCGTTACGTATCCGAGAGTTCAGCGCCAACGATGGTGTGGGTGGTCATAACGCCCCCCACATCGCGGATCACGTCTACCGTCTTGCTGAGGAGGGGCAGCCCATCGACTTCGATGATCACCAAAAAATCGTACTCTCCGAATACGTGATGCAGTTCTCTAATCCCAGGGATCCCGCCGAGTTTGTTAAAAACGCTTCGCTCTTGGCCAGGAACAACATTTACTAATGTGACTCCAACCACCATGAGTTTCCCTTGATTTAAGGATGGGGCGCGAGTATTTAGAGCTAATCGCAAAAAAAGTCGGGTTTAGGTCGAGTATTGCGACGGGGGAGTGCGTTGCATCCTCTGGCCTCAGAGCGGGAACTGCGCTTTGACTCGCGCCGGCTAAACTGATAACACTTTTTTTGCCGTACAATTTCCTGCGAGCCCGACTATGACTCGATCGAGGAGCCAGTGGCGTTTAAAGCAAGTTGCCCCTCACCTTATTGCGCCCGAGCGCGCTGACACGTGCAAGGCTGGCATCCTTTTGCTGCGTCACCTCTAGGTTCAAGTTAATCTTGACAGATTGTAAATCGTCGCGAGCTTCGGCAGGTCGTTTACCACATACACAAAAGCCATCCACGCCCACTTGCCCCAGCGGTCGTTCACCGCTTGCGTCACCGCGTTGATTTCCTGTCTGGGACGTTTCGGCTCGCGCCCGAGCAAAAGCTCACTCATGATGACCACGCTCCACACGTCTAGCGGGACGGAGCCCTGACCAATGATCAGGCCGGCCGAGTACGTGCCAATGCCTGGGATTTCCAGCACTTTTTTTACAGCCTCTGTCTCAGGCTGACGGTGTAGCTCTTTTAGAGACATCGGATGTTCAATTAGATAGCGCGCCGCCTTGACGAGCCGCTCTGCTCGGTAGCCAAGCTTCGCTTCTCGTCTCAGCTCGATGGGGTCCCGCTTAGCGATATCGGAAAGTTTTGGCCACAGAATGACCTCGTGACCATCGAAGGCAATCCTGGTACCGTATCGCTCGAGTAGTCTTGCCATCATGTCTTGGCTTCGTTTGAGCGGTGCCATCTGGAGGGTTGTAGCAAGAATCACCCGACCGAACAAGTCATCCAGCCGCCCAATGCGCATTCCGTAGAGGTCTTGCACTGCGATTGAGAGCACCTTGTCGTTGCGGGCGAATCCATAAAAAGCGTTAAGGTCTTCGTCCTCTCCCAGCCCGAGTTTGATGGCCGTCTGTAGCGTAGCTTCTTCATTGTTTGTCAGTTGCGATTCGACGTAAACGCTCACGGTTACATTCTCATTGACTGCGGACAATTTCAATCCGACCGGCTTGCTATTTAGATAGGTACCGCTCCACAGCGTCTCGTTTCTAAAAACTTCTCTCGGAGTTGACCAATGCCAGCCAGCCGGTTTGGCGACGGTGAGCGAGAGATCAAATGGCTCAGGCATGATGATTTCAAACTGGTCGGACGCGTGGTAACTACGGGGCTTGTTCATGGTCCTTACTAGGCAGTTTATTACAGGCCTGCTAATTAAACATAATATGTTTTTCTTGCTTCGGTGAGCTCCTTACTTAGATGCGTCCAAGACAGCGTGCGACTCGTCGCCATACGGCACGCACTTAACCCATAACACGGACGAGTTGTTATCGCATTTACCAGACACACAAATTGTCCAGTTGTCGCGACGCAGCAGTCGAACCAAGCATCGCGCTACTGTTTCCGAAGCTGAGCGCCATCTTTGAGCTAAAAGCGGGCAAATTGGACCAACGTGTACTTGCAAGTGCGGCAATCCATACTGCTTTGCTACAGTCAGCGCTGCGACTCCGCGAGCACTTCCGCGTTCTGCTTTTCGTGCGCAGTTCGTAGCTGATGCCGCGGCTGGGTCGGCAAAAACTGATATTTGAGCTGTCTCTCGAATTATTGTACGGTGATGGTTCCTGTCATATAGGGGTGGATCCCGCAGTGATACGGGTACGTTCCAGGTTGACTGAATAGGTGCGTGTAGCTGTCGCCCGGATTCAGAACCGATGAACTAAACGCACTCGAGTTCGAGACTATTTGATGCGCTACACTGGCGTCGTTTCGCCAAGTAACGCTCGTCCCACTTTGGATTGTCAATGTCGATGGCTGGAAAGAAAAGCCGGGAATGATGATTGTCTGGGCGCCAGGGCTCGCGCTGGGGCTCGCAGTCGAGGTTCTAGCGGTCGCACTCGCGCTCGATGTAGCCGAGGTCGTGCTTACGTTCGTGGTTGCCGGACTCGGGCTTGGATTCGAAGTTGAAGTACACCCAGCAACCAGCAACGGTGCAACCACACACACGACTGTCATTAAAAGCAAGTATCTTTTCACGTTTGATCCCGTCCCACTCATTGGAAGTCAAGAAGCTAAAGAGTTGCCTTAAAATAACCTTTTGCCACTCTTTGCGTGAAATGCAGCAGTCGCTGAGCTGAACGAACGATAATACTGCAAGTGGGCCTGATCGCTTATAAGGATGCGAGGGCGGCCAGGGTTTCCCACCACGCTTTCCGAGAGATCGGGCTGCACGCCTGAATTCGTAGCCATTCGATCAAAACTCGCCGCTTAAAGGGCGGAGCATGAGAAGAGTGTGGTATGCGGGCATCGGACGCGGCAGCTTTCGCGCTGCCCTTGTGGCAACCCTCGTTCAAAGTTTGTCACCCTCTAAACTGGAATTAGCACGGACGTATTGATGAGCGACGATTCAGCGGGTAAACTTCATTAAACGAACAATGCATAACGAAGCAGTTCAAACCGGCACACAGACTGTCTGTGGGAGAAAGAGAAAATGAAAAAACGCCTCATTTTAGCGCTCGTTGCTCTGGCGGGTGTAACGGTCATGGTTGCGGGATGCACATCATCTTCAAATCCCAGTCCTGGCCCGGTTACCAGCACCGCAAGTCAAAATAGCGTTTCGATTCAGAACTACGCCTTTAGTCCATCGACGCTTACGATTCAAAAAGGGGCGAATGTGACGTGGAAAAATGATGATTCGGTCCAACATACGGTTGTTTCGGATTCGTCGGCGTTTTCATCGCCACTCCTCAGTACAGGCGACACTTACACGTATCAGTTTAACAACTCAGGCTCGTTTTCATACCACTGTAGCATTCACCCATATATGAAAGGAACAATCGTAATTGCATGATGGGCCGCAAGATCGATGATGACGCGCGAGACATCACTGTCTTCGAACGAAAAGCGATCGACAGACCGAGTCGATGAGTTCACAAAGAGAGTGGCTGACGCAGGAGGATATATTAGCATAGCTGAGTCAGTCATCCCTGAGCTAGATACCACGCCTTTTTACAGACACGGAAAGAAACCCCTTTGCGATGATGCGGCAAGCTCTTTCGACGCTTTAGCGAGAGGACGCATCGGCTGACCGAGACGAGCTGCTCGGACGTCTTGCGTGCAGTGCGTGGGGGCCATGTAACGAAGAAGGCGACAGGGCCGAGGCCCTTCGCATAGATCGGGCCGCTTGATTCGATAGTTGAACTATCATCGGTTGGACGGCCAGGCACGACTTATGTTTCGGGCGGCTACGCGATTTAGCGGAATAGACATAAATCAGAATAGCGGCAATGAGGGTTTTGCATGAAGGCAAGAGATGCCGCACTTATCATCGCCGCTATTTCGGCAATTGCCTTAATCATCGGGGTTTCCGCCTTGCAAAGCGCTTTGAACGCGCCGAATGAGCAGATACAGCGCCCGTATGGGGTTGAAGCTGCCTTTCCTTATCTCCATTTCAGTAACCCGGTAGGCATCTACAGTGCGGGAGACGGCAGCAATAGGCTTTTCGTGGTCGAACAGGGCGGTGTGATCAAGGTTTTTGATAATAGTCCGAACGCAACAACGGCCAGCGTATTTTTGAACCTTAGTGATAAAGTGCTTTCAGGCGGCGAGCTAGGGTTATTGGGCTTGGCGTTTGACCCGCATTTTAGCGAGAACGGTTATTTTTACGTATATTACACGGCTGACAACCCACTGCGCTCCGTCATCTCGCGCTTTTCCGTTTCGCCATTTAACGGAAGCCGTGCGGAAGCAAACAGCGAAAAAATCGTCCTGCAGGTTCCGCAGCCCTACCCGAACCACAAGGGTGGACAGATAGCCTTCGGGCGGGACGGCTACCTATATATCGGGCTCGGCGATGGGGGCGGAGAGGGCGATCCTCTGGGCAACGGGCAAAACCTCTCGACATTGCTCGGCAAGATCTTGCGCATCGATGTTAATTCTGGATCGCCGGGCTTAAACTACAGCATTCCCCGTGACAATCCCTTTGTTGGCAACACGAAAGGGTACCGCGCCGAGATTTACGCGTACGGCTTGCGCAATCCGTGGAGGTTCAGTTTCGACCCTGTAACTGGTCGCCTGTGGGCTGGAGATGTGGGTCAAGACAGGATAGAAGAGATCGACGTCATTCAGAACGGAAGAAACTATGGCTGGAACATTATGGAAGGGAGCCTCTGTTATTCTCCTCAGTCAGGGTGCAATCAGACTGGCCTCGAACTGCCAATCTGGGAGTACAACCATAGCGTGGGAAATGCTGTTATCGGAGGTTTCGTGTACAGAGGAGCAGCGTACCCCGATCTCGAGGGCGCCTACATCTACGGAGATTATGGGTCAGGTCGGATCTGGGCTCTGTGGTACAACGGCACTAGCGCCCCTGCAAACACTGAGCTCGCATTCACCGGTCTTAACATTTCTTCCTTTGGCATAGATTCGCACAACGCACTCTTCATCTGTGCTCTTGACGGCAACATCTACAAGCTGCGCGCATCCGACGCGTGACGAGTTCGCGTAAAGAACCTGTGCTGTTTTCGAGGTAAGTCAAAGCGACATCATAAGTAGTAGAGCGCTATATGTGACGGGAAAAGCGCACGAATAGAGGGGGAAAAAGCCGATATGACACGGGATGTAATAACAGCTAATTGGAGCGATAATTGCGCCCGTTCAGTGACCTATGGAGTTATTGGCAGGTGACATCCCACTTCTTAACAACATCCCGCTGAGCGCCTGAGCGCTACAGCGCTGATCGAGGCAAGGGGCTGGTCGTAATTTATGGATTCTTCTGATCAGGAAAAAAAGGGAAATGAAACTGCTAAGAGAAGGTGAAACGATGCGCTGAGTACCTCCGAAGCTAATCTAAATTCACAGTGATCGCCTAGAAATCGTCTGACGACATGTGAGCACTTAGAAAAAGCTTTGTGAGTTCACAGCAATTATTGTTGTACGTCAAAAAAGTGGTACATCGTGTCAAAAAGGCGAAATTCCCTGTCGAATGACCAAGCTTCAGATTCGTTGCTAAGCAGTTTTATCCACGGACTGCACGACTACTTCAATCCGCTCCTTCACGTGATCGAAGAACTTCAGAGCGACGCAAAGAAGAACCGCAAAAAGTGAGCTGTGTCAGCGGAGTTCCACGAATGCTACACGTCTTCCACGCGATCGAGCCATTCGTTGACTAAGCAGTTAAACACGGTCTCTTGCTCGACTTCCAAGCCGTGCCCTGCCCTATCCAATATTGCAACAGTTCCGCGGGAGTAATTCGTAGCTATTTTTAGTGAGTCATGATACCCCACCGACGCGTCTTGGCGGCCCACTAGGATGAGCGCAGGCCGGTCGAAGGGATGCAGAAGCAGGTCTACCTCATAGGAGAAGCTGTACCCACGGTTTTCAAATCGCTTGAGAAACGACTCATCTTTAGCATTCATCCCTGGAACAATATCCTGCGTGAAGCGATCCCATCGCGATTGGTCCTGCACCACAAGCACGCGCTCAAACAATTGCTTCTGAGCGCTGGGTGCGATGCTCGCTAAGAACGATTTATCCTTGACGAATACCCGTCGGGGGGGTAAGTCGCGCCGGTTTCGATCAGCGATGACCACAGGACAGATGAGAAGGACTCCTTTGAGGCGTTCAGGTATGGAACGAACCAGGCCGCGGGCCAGGTATCCTCCGTACGATTCGCCAGCCACCAGGAACTGATCGTCGGGAATAACGTTTTCACAAAACTCAATGATAACGTCCAGCATCTGATCTGCATCGTTTAACCAGCGGGGAGCGCGCGTGCGACCCATGCCCGGCAGGTCGAAATAGGTACGTTTCCATCCCGCGCGATTTGTGAAGATCGGTTCCATGCAGCCGGTCATCACGTGGTGATCGATGCCAAACCCGTGGATCGCTAGCACGGGGTTGCCCTCGCCGTACGTCTCGTAATAAATGTGCAGATCGCCTATGTCGCATATCATGGATAGTGAGATGAGGGGCTCGAGGTAAAAAAGATGGTGCCGTTTTGTAAACAATTGGCCAGGGTTTGGGAAACTTCCAACGTTCGGCACAATCAGGCATCATCGAGTAAATGCCAGCGGTAGCTCTTTGGAACAGATGCTCTCGCGCCACGCCATTCTGCTAGGGTTTTGCTGCATGAAGTGGTGCCCCCCCAGAAACGTCCACGGGGGGAAGCTAGGATGGGTCTCTCTAAATAGGATGAGGAACATATAAGTTATTAGAGACCATAACGGCCTCCCAGCGTTAGCATTTCCACTTGCTGTAGTGAATTGCCGTTGGGGGGCGACGCCGCATGTCTCCAAAAATGAGGTAGTCACGCTCTGTGCGAGACACGCGGCTTTCGGTGCCTTTTCCCAACTGCTTTTCCCCAAGAACGACGTACTATTTTAACTTGTTGGATTATGAGCAGTAGTTCTAGTGCATCTCACTGCTTGCCCCGTTTCAAAACGCTTAGCCAAAATACGCCGCCAGGTTGTCCCAATACCATTCGACCCACCCAGTTTTGAGATCTGCATAAAGATCTTCAGGGATATCGGCCTGTAAAATCTAATCTTGTTTCCTGATCTTGCCCCTGCAACTCGAACGTCACCGTAGAATAATGACCTTGGGGGCAATCGGCCCCTCGTCATTTTTGCACGATTTTCTTGTCTGGGATCAGTTCGACGGTCGTTCCGGAGGCCAGCCATCGAAGGCACTAAGCTCTCCTCCGACTTCCCTACGTGTGACCGCCGGTGAATGCGTAAACTCTGCGTGTTGATTGGAATCCATGCCTCATAGACGTGGTGAGGAGTTGCCTAAGCAACACCGATTGATGGAGGGTTCTGGTTTTCATTTGCATCATCATTTCATGAGGCCATGCTTATCTGGCTGCTCAGCACGCCAAGGTTTTCGGTTCGAGCGTATTGCCGTGACTCTGGTGTTGGCACGTGGCGTTCAAGAGATGAAAGGTTAGCGCACGGAACGAACCACAAATCGATGCTGTCGCGGAGAGAGCCCCGTTTGGTCTTAGCGGGCGCTTGTTCTCTCCAATGCGCGAAGCTATATATGACATAGGCATACAGATACGTGTTCAACCAAAAAGGAGGTGACGGCGTGTATAGAGCAAACACAAGAAACAATTTCGGCGGCGGCTACAAGAGCTACGATAGTAAACCGAAGAGCGCCCCCGTAGATGTCGGAAAGCAATACGACGTGAAAATCGAAGATATTGCAAAACAGGGCGACGGGATAGCTCGCATTAGCGGTTTCGTGATTTTCGTTCCACACACCAAGATCGGTGACGAAGTTAAGATTGAAATCAAGGCTGTGAAGCGCAACTTCGCTTTTGCTGAAGTAGTCGAAGAGTAACCAAGCTAGTTTGAGTTACGGATTGAACTGAATTGATGGATTAACTGCATTATTGTGGAAGTTGCGCTGCGCACCTTGACTAATATGTTGTTCTTCCATCTACCTTTTTGATTAACTGGTGAATTTGACGCACGTTTGCGCCCAATGCGTTGCACACTTTTTCGAAAAGCGCACGCTTTCTTTCTGTGAAGCAATTTTGTGACGTTCACAGGACAAGGTGGGCTCCGCACTTGTATATTGCCGTTTTGCGGACGGTCCCGAATTCACTGAGCGCATCAGACGGATCTGTGCCGTAAACCGCGTCTCCAAGCATCGCCATCGAAACGCATCCCCCGGCAGCCTCTACGGCCTCGACCGCGTCTCGCGCTTTCTGACTCAACATTTCGGTGTCGTACGCAAATTGCCGAGACAGACGCATGAATTCGTCAAACGTGGGCTTTCGGATTAGCTTCTTGAGCGCGGCCGATCCAAAGGTCTCTATTGCAGCGAGCGCGCCTCGATCTGCCAAGATTTCAGGCGTCGAAAGTGGCCCGAACACAAGATAAGAGATCTCAAGCGGTGGGGTGGGAATTCGATCGACCGAATCTTGTCGCCTAATGACGACACCTCCAACAGCCTGCGCGATGACGTCGCCGACTCCGGTTTTGTTGATAATTTCTGCGCGCTGTGCCGTCTCGCAAAGCGCGTTGAAACTGAAATTGAGCTTCCATAGCTGGTTGAGGGAAAGAGCGGTGCTTAAAGCGCCTGCACCACTCGTGCCCAGGCCGCAGCTAATCGGCCCGGCGAGTTCCGTCCTTACGTCGGCTTGCTGCTCGGATAGAGCAGCGAGGACCGTCCTTGTGGTAGGCGCGGGAGAGGGCTCTCTGTTAATATACACGTTACCTTCGCCTACCACGGCTTCAGTCGTTGCGCCATCGGCGATAACAATGCCGCACCCGACTGAGGACATCCCTGCCCGGTCGGGCTTCAGCGCGAAAAACCCTGTTATGTGAAACGGGCAAAACGCTTTCATGTGCCGTTCATTCGACGAACGATAGCGTCCATGATCTTCTCGGCGAGGAATGCCTTGTCGCCCCGGTGCCGTTCGACCTGTGAGTTGACGATGTATATTTCGTTTTCTTCCGTGCCCATTCCTTGGAACGTTACATCGTTCGCGACTACCAGATCAACGGGGATAGATCTGGCGCATTCAATAAGAGCGTCCGGAGTCGTGTGTGTTTCCGCTTTGAAACAAACGATAAAGAGGTTTGGGTACTTCGCTCTGACGATGTCGGTAAGTTTCGGCACATTTTTCAGCGCGAGATTTAGTTCCTGACCCGATCTTATCTTCCCACTGTGTTTATCTATCGTATAATCTGAGATGGCCGCCGCATTGATGAAAATGTCGCACCCTTTCTCGAGCTCAGACTGCACCGCTTGAATCATCTCGGCCGCGCTTTCCACATGTACCTGGTTGACGAGCCGCGCGTCGCCGCTGTGCACGATAGTGACGCTCGCGCCTCTTCTAAAGGCTGCATATGCAAGCTCTCTGCCCGTTCGTCCGGAGCTCCTCGTAGTAAGAATGCGAATGGGATCTAATGATTCTATCGTCGCTCCGCTGGTTATTACGACTCTCTTTTGGCTGAGCTCACCTTCCGAAACGAGCCGTTCGACCACGAGTACGATTTCGTCGAGTTCAGCAAGCTTTGCTTTGCCTTCTTCCAAGCGCGGCGATACGAAATGCACAAGGTCTTTCAAGCGATGAAGGTTCTCAGCGATGAACGGATGAGAGTACATGGACTCGTGCATCGCCGGGACGATGACTACGGGCTTTCCCGATCCCAGCGCCGTGACGGCGCACGTCGTGACGGGGGTGTCGTCGATGCCGTGTGCCACCTTACCGATCGTGTTTGCCGTGCACGGGGCAATTAGCAGCAAATCTGCCGATCCGCCTTTACCGAGAAATGTAACGTGTTCCACGTTTCCGGTAAGTTGCGTGATCACGGGCTTCTGTGTTGCATATTCCAGCGCGCTCGGATGAATTATCTTGCAGGCCGCGTCTGTCATCACGCAATGTATCGTTGCGCCTTTGCGCTTGAGCTCGTGGATGAGCTTGACTGTTTCTACTGCTGCGATGCTGCCAGTAACTCCGACGATGATAATCTTGCCTTCCAAACTTCTCATGTGCTTGCAACCGTTGCGTTTTAAGCTAGTTTCCTCTCGTTTGACTGATTAAGTTTTGCATCACGGCCCACCAAAATGGCGGTGTACTTATGAGCACGCGGGCGGTGGCTGTTATGTTCCAGTTAGAACAAAAGCCAATGGCAGCACGTTCATTTCGGCTACTCGCACCGTTGCGCGCCTAACAAGAATCGAGCGAAATAGCTAATACCCGTCGCCTCGTCAGAGGGTATGATGAAGCAAAACATCATACGAAAGGGACGATTAGCGGAGTTCGATGAGCAGGCGCTGCGGTTCACCTCCTCTATCGCCGCGGACGCGTGGTTCTTTCGCTATGATATTCTTATTGATCTCGCCCACGTGGCGATGCTCAAAAAGCAAAACATCATCGAGCAAACGACGTTCGAAGCGTTGACAAAGGCACTCCTCAAAATCAAGGAGCAGGGGTACGCCAAGCTGCCGCAGGACGTTGATGACGTCCACGTCGCGATCGAGACTGCCTTAATGGAGCGCGCCGGAAGCGCGCAAGCAGGGTGGCTCCATGTCGGCAGGTCAAGAAACGATGAGGTTGCAACCTGCATTCGCATGGCGTTACGCCATGACCTACTGGAGCTCATGGACAATGTTCTTGCCTTACAAGATACGCTTCTGGAACGATCCGCAAGCAACGCCACGACCATTATGCCGGGATTCACGCACTTGCAACACGCGCAGCCAACCTCGCTCGGGCATCATCTACTTGCGCACTGTGACGCTTTAGAGCGAGACTTTGCGAGGCTGGCCAACTCGTACGAGCGGACAAACCAATCTCCTTTAGGCGCAGCTGCCTTTGCTTCAACAGGGTGGCCGCTTGACCGAGATTTTGTTGCGTCGGCACTTGGCTTTGATGGCATCGTAGAGAATTCTATGGACGCCGTAAGCACCCGTGATTTCGCGATAGAAGCGCTCGCCGCTGTATTAAATGTGATGATCACGCTTAGTCGTTTGGCCGAAGAGCTGATATTATGGAGCACATCTGAGTTTGGTTACGTGGAAATAGACGACAAGTTCGCTTCGACAAGTTCCATCATGCCCCAAAAGAAAAACCCTGATACGCTCGAGCTGATTAGGGCTAAGACCGGTTCGGTTATTGGAGATTTTACGGCTAGCGTGGTGATTTGTAAGGCGCTGCCGTTCAGCTACAATCTCGACTTGCAGGAGATTACACCGCACTTGCGACAGGCGCTTGCGACGACAGTCGATTGTGCTCGCATCGCGAACGCGGTGCTGCAAACCATTTCGATCAACAAACAACGGCTTGCTGAAATGAGCGCCGTGGGTTTCACCACTGCAACTGAGCTAGCTGATACGATCGCGCGCACCGCACACGTTCCTTTTCGCACGGCACACACGATTGTCGGAGACCTCGCGCGCGTCGGCGCGTACGACTTGGACGCGATCGACCAAGTTGGGTTTCGGCACCTCGGAAAGCAGCTCTCGCTGCTTGGGCTGACAGCAGACGATGTCGCAGAAGCTCTTGACGTTAATCGTAACGTTGCAAAGCGGGACATCGCAGGCGGGCCTGCCGCCAGCCAGCTCAAACGGATGTTGAAAGTGCGACGCAGGCGGCATAAGATGCGACAGCAACGCCTCTTGCTGCGACAGACAGCACTGCTGAGGGTGGAGAAAGGTCTGCTGACTGCGTCTGGAGCTTAGAATGGGCGACATAGGACACGGTGATCGCGTCAAAGTGGTTAAGGATAAGAAAGAGTTTTTCGGCGCGCTGATGCCGAGTGTGACTGACTTTGTCGTGATCAAACTCGACAGCGGGTATAACGTAGGCTTCGCACCCGAAGGGGTGACGATGACGCTTGTCGAAAAGGGAGCGTCGCTCGCCGAAAAGCGATTGCCGCGGCCTGTACGACCTGAACTGCCGCGACTGAACATCATTTCTACTGGGGGCACTATTGCTAGCAAAATCGACTACCGAACAGGTGCGGTGACAAGTCAATTTGACGCGGACGACATTATCGACGCGATTCCGAGCTTAGCCGAAATCGCTAACATTGACGGCACACTGCTCTTCAACATACTGAGCGAAAATATGCGGCCAGAATCGTGGTCAGAGCTCGCTCAATGTGTCTATAACGAAGTTCGCGCAGGAGCCGATGGGGTACTCGTGACCCACGGAACGGACACCTTAGGATACAGCGCCGCTGCCTTGTCATTCATGCTTCAGGTACCCGTGCCGGTTGTGCTCGTCGGTTCGCAAAGATCTGCTGATCGACCGAGCAGCGACAACGTCGTTAATGCGATCTGCGCCGCAGTAGCAGCTACAAGTGACCTTGCTGGGGTTTTTGTGGTAATGCACGAAGACGCGTCGGATGACACCTGCCTTGTCCACCAAGGAACCCGCACCAAGAAAATGCACACGTCACGACGCGACGCGTTTCGATCAGTTAACGCCTCGCCGATTGCACGCGTCAGCTATCAGGAACGGTCGCTGCGATTCTTATGCGATCACACGGATCGAGGCGGTTGCGAACTCTCCGTCCGTCCACAGATCGAGCCGAAGTGCGCTCTCGTGAAGTTTTTCCCAGGAGCGAGTCCTGCTATTGTGGACTACTATGTGGCACAAGGGTACAGGGGCTTGGTCATTGAAGGAACCGGTCTGGGGCACGTCGCGAGCGACTGGATTTCGCACGTAAAAAAGGCTGCAGATGTTATGCCGGTCGTAATGACCTCTCAATGTGTCTACGGGAGGGTGTGTGACAGAGTCTACGACACGGGGCGTGATCTGCTGAGTGCAGGCGCGATCGAAGGTGATGACATGCTAAGCGAAACAGCGCTCGTCAAACTGATGTGGGTGCTTGGCCAGACGTCCGATCGTTTTGAGATTGCTAGGCTTTTGAAAACTGACGTCGCCGGAGAGATAAGCGCGGATGCGACTAGGACACGAAGCACGTTCGAGGAGTTGCCGTGAAAGAGCACGACTACAAAAAAGTCGGCCTGAAGGCAGGCTTGGAGATTCATCAACAGCTGAACACTACGTCAAAACTGTTTTGCAGCAGCCCGACCGAATTGCGGGACACAAAAGACGCGTCTTACGAGTTCTATCGCTACCTGCGACCTTCAAAGAGCGAGATGGGGGAGATCGACCGCGCCGCGATCGAAGAGGGGATCGGCACCCGGCGATTTACGTACAAGGCGTATGAGAGCACGTGCCTTGTGGAAAATGATGATGAACCGCCGCTGGAAATGAACCTTGAGGCCCTGAAAATTGCGCTTCAAATAGCCCTCCTTCTGCAGATGCAACCTTTCGAGCAAGCCCACACAATGAGGAAATTGGTAATAGATGGGTCGAACACAAGCGGGTTCCAGCGAACGGCACTCCTCGCAGCAGGCGGATACATATCGCTTAGCAGCGGTTCCGTTCAAATCGACACGCTGTCCATCGAAGAGGAAGCAGCGCAGATAGTCGACAAAGACGTTTACTCCATCGACCGGCTCGGCATCCCCCTCGTCGAAATCGGCACCGCCCCAGACGTGGCAACACCTAAGATGGCACGAGAGCTTGCGCTTGCGATTGGAACGATCTTGCGCGCGTGTAAAGTCAAGCGAGGGATTGGAACGATCAGGCAGGATATCAACATCTCTATCGCGGGCGGTGCACGCGTCGAAATTAAGGGAGTGCAGGCACTTGACCTCATTGAGAACATTGTGCGCCTTGAAGTCACGAGGCAGCTGAGCCTGCTAAAGATCCGAGACGAGCTACAAGAGCGCGGGGCGGGCGTAGGAAAACCAGTCGAAGTCAGTTCGATATTTGCCCATACTGCGTCAAACGTGCTTGAGAAGAAACACGTGTGGGGCCTGTTGCTTCGTTGTTTTGCCGGCCTCGTGGGCAAGGACATCCAGCCCGGTCGTCGACTCGGTTCCGAATTCGCGGATCACGCAAAGAAGAGGGGTGTAACTGGGATCTTTCACACTGACGAGTTGCCGCGATACGGAATAACGTCTCGCGAAACCGAGGCTCTTTTGCGGTTTTTGAAAGCTGAGGAAAGCGATGCTGTTGTTATACTCGCAGACGAGAACGTTAAAAAGTGCGTCGAGGCGATGTATGCTGTCATGGACCGCGCCAAAGCAGCCACTGAAGGCGTGCCCGAAGAAACGCGACGCGCGCTGAGCAATGGATGCTCTGAATATATGCGGCCGCTTCCTGGAGCGGCCCGCCTGTACCCGGAGACGGACGTGTCTCCCATCGCGGTTCCGACGGCACTCATTGATCGCATCAAAGCGCATTTGCCTGAGAGGCTCGATGATCGGATGCATCGCTATAGGCAGGAGTTTCTCCTGAACGAAGAGTTGGCGAGGCAAATAGCGTGGTCTGAAAACAGTCAACTTTTTGAGCAAGTTATGCGCCTCTGGGCAGGCCCAGATGGTAGCTACGGTCGGGACGAAGTCAAAGATGCCGCAACGTTCGTAGTGCGAACGCTTGAAGGAACGATCGCAGAGTTGAAAAGGGACGACGTGCCTGTCGACCGTCTAACCCGTGAAAGCATACTTGATGTTTTCAGGCTTGTGAACTTTAAGACCATATCAAAGGAAGGCGTGCCCGAAATCCTCCGCTCCCTCGCCGAATGTCCGACGAAAGCGGCAAGCGATGTAGCAGCAGAGCTTGGATTTGTCATGTTGAGCAAGCCCGAGCTTCAGGCGATCGTAGACGACGTCGTGCAATCGCGACTCGAGTTCGTCAAAGCCAAAGGCGTAAGTGCAGTAGGACCCCTGATGGGCGTCGTTATGAAGCAAGTCAGAGGCAAGGCAGACGGAAAACTGGTTAACGAAGTGCTCCGCGCAAAGATTGGGTCCGTTCTCCAGTAGAGGTGATTTCTTGCAGAGCACGGAACTGCTGTATGACTTGGTGAACATTCCGAGCACTAGCACGCACGAGGAAGGCATCAGTCTTTTTGTAGAAGAAAGGCTGCGCGACCTCGGAATGGAAATCATACGCTCTGGAAACAATCTTATCGGAAAACTGGGCCGCGAGGGGCCTGTGCTCGTACTTTGCGGCCACCTCGATACGGTGCCTCCATTTTTCCCGCCTAGAATTCAAGGGCGAAAGCTTTACGGGAGGGGCGCAGCCGATGACAAGGGTGGGCTGGCCGCTGTCATAGATGCGGTAGCGAACACTGACCAAGAACGGCTCAAGGGCACGCTGCTTACGGCGTTCGTCGTCGACGAAGAGCTCAGAAGCCGCGGCGCTCAGGAAGTGTTGCCTCAGCTGCGCGCTGACTTTGGCGTCGTCTGCGAGCCGACGAATCTGAAGATTGTAAACGGGCAGAAGGGGCGCTTGACGCTTCGCATTCAATCCGTCGGCAAAAGAGCACATGCGAGTAAGCCTGAGCTTGGGAAGAACGCCATTGTTGAGATGGCAAAGCTTGTGTTGCGGCTCGAACAGCTTCCGCTGACCCGGCATCCCGAGCTTGGCCACGAAACTATCTCGGTTAGTACTATCGCTGCTGGAGATGCGGTTAACATCGTTCCCGATCGTTGTTCGATTGACGTTGATTATCGCTACGTGCCTCCCGACGATGCATCAAGCGTTTTAGCCACGCTGAGGGCCAAATTGCCCGAAGCGCGAATAGAATTCGCGGACGACCCCAAAAACTTCACGCACCCATTTTACCTGCCCACTCACCAGATCATCACTTTGTTGGGCGAGTCCATAAGCAGCATTGGCCTCGAGCCGCAGACGGCCACAATGGACGCGGGCACTGATGCTTCGCGCTTCAATGAGGTCGGAATACCTACTGTTGTCTTCGGGCCCGGAGGCATCGCGCAGGCTCACACGTCTGATGAATGGATAGAGCTTCACGAAGTGGAGATGGCAAGCGTAGTCTTCCAAGAGTTGATAAAAAGAGTTTTGACGACACAACGCTGATTTGGCTCGGGTGTCGCTCTGTCGTCTCTCTCGTGTCGCTAAACGACGCCGGTTTCCGCCAGGACACAAGAGTTCTTATTACAGAAGGGCTTAGAGCTATGACGGTAGCGGGCACGATGCGACCTGTAGATGACGTGAGACGTCCCACCATTCGGCTTTTCAAAACAGATCCTGACTGAACATCCATGCTTGTCGAATCTATCTCTTTTTTGTTGCTCGCTTTTCTCATCCTCCTGCTGCTCGTGGTGGGATTCGAGACCGTCGGTTTCAGACTGTCAGAAGCTGTGCTGATCTTTGTAGGATCAACTCTGTTGTTCCTGATTTCTTTTCCTTCGATATTGCTGTATTTTCGTGGTTCCTTGGGGATCGGCATTATTGACGTGCCGCTTGGTATCCTAGCATTTCAAGGCTTTTTTGTCGTTGGCCCGAATACCGACCTTGCTATCGGCTTTGATGTCGCCGGTTTTCTGATACCGTTCTTCATTTCGCTCAAGATGATGTTCGACCGACGAAGCCCTATCAGAGCAAGTCTAATCGGAATCGCGTGTATTACCGCCGTTTCGTACTTAACTTCAGCGTACGTGGTAGGAGAAGGCGTCGTTATCTGGAATATCTACGTTATCGCAATTGCCGCAAGCATCATAGGCATCGTGCTCGCAAAGAGGCAATGGAGAAGCGTAGGTCCTATTGCCTACGTGTCTGGTTCACTGGGTGTGTTGCTTGGTGCGGATCTCGTTCGCATCGGTGACATTCTTACCTATCAGCCGAGAGGCTTCGCGTTTGCTTCGATAGGGGGCGCAGGCGTTTTTGATGCAATCTTCTTGGTCGGAGTTTTGGCGGTGACCATCGACGTCATCTTTGTAGAAAACGTGCGGCTGATCAATTGGATTCAGGGACGTTTGGCTTAGCTCGGCAACTCTTTCCGTCACGACCTTCGATATCAACACACGGGACGAAACGTGGCGAATTCTCGCACAAACTGGTCCCGAAGAAAGCGTTTTATAGGTAGCTCTACAATAGTGGCTGTGAGAATACGTATGTACTCGAGGGATCGTCTTCTTTGTCAATTCGAGAATGAATAATGAAGTAGTTACTTTTTTTGATACGACGCTCCGAGATGGAGAGCAAACGCCTAACGTTTCGCTCACCGACGAACAGAAGCTTACCATCGCAAAAGCGCTCGACAAGCTAGGCGTCGACGTGATCGAAGCCGGGTTTCCTATTTCCTCGAAAGGGGAATATAACGCGGTAAGAAGCATTGTCAATGCGGATCTAGGAACCACTATCTGCGGTCTCGCTCGCGTCGTTAAACCAGATATCGATGCGTGCCTAGATGCAGGCGTAGGGCTAATTCATGTTTTTGCCTCAACGTCAGACGTGCAGTTGAAGCATTCAATGAAAAAGACGAGACAGGAAGTGTATGATCTTTCGGTCGACGCAGTCGAATACGTTAAGGAGCACGGGACACAATGTCTCTTCTCTGCGATGGACGCCACTCGAACGGAACCGGAGTTTCTTCATCGCGTTTGTCGCGGCATAGAATCGGCCGGGGCCGACGTCATCAACATCCCGGATACCGTGGGCATTATGGCCCCCTCAAAGATGTTCAACTTCATCAAGCGCATCAAAGGGGTTGTCAAAGTTCCTATCGACGTGCACTGCCACAACGACTTTGGTCTCGCTGTTGCCAATAGCCTGTCAGCGATCGAAGCCGGAGCCAACCAAGTACAAGTGACCGTAAATGGGATAGGTGAAAGGGCTGGGAACGCTGACCTCGCCCAAACGGCCATGGGCTTGTCGAGCATCTTTGGAGCTGAGCTGAATATCAATACTCAGTTCCTTCTCGAAACCTCACGGTTAGTGGAACGATTCACGAAGATCAACATGCCCCCCACAATGCCAATTGTCGGCGAAAACGCGTTCTCGCACGAATCAGGAATTCATTCTCGCGGGGTGATCGAACGTGCTGACACGTTTGAGCCAGGAATTATGACGCCCGAAATGGTCGGTCAGCGTCGCCGCCTCGTTGCTGGCAAACACGCCGGCAAGCACGCCGTGCGCGAAATGCTCAAGGACGCCCTTTTTGACGTCACTGAAGACGAGCTCGTGCGCATACTGGATCGCGTAAAGGAAATAGGCGATCAAGGCCGGCGAGTAACCGATGTCGACTTATACGCTATAGCTGAAGCGATCACAAATGAGGTGCTGAAGCCGACAATTCTGCTTGAGGAGCTGTCTGTGATGACGGGCAATCGCATCACTCCAACTGCAACGGTGAAAGCAGTTGTTGAGGGGAAGACGAAAATCGGGGCCCGTGTGGGCATTGGTCCAGTAGATGCCGCGATTAATGCAGTCCATGACATTCTTGGGGGCACCGACGTGCAATTAAGGACATTCAGAATCGACGCGATCAGCGGTGGGACCGACGCACTTGCCGATGTCGTCATCGGTGTCGAAGATTCACGTGGAAACACGGTGACTGCTCGCGCTGCGCGAGGCGATATTGTAATTGCATCGGTTGAGGCCATGATAAGCGCGATAAATCGCCTCAAAGCTAGAGACGGTGGGTAGCGTTGCGATGGGTTCTCGTCGACACGCATTGTCACATCGATACGCCTGCTTTTGACGACGATCGACAATCCGTGATTGAGAGGGCGTTCGATGCGCAAATAGCGCTCATTAATTCGGGTATTAACCTCACATCGAATTGGGCGACGAAAGAATTGCTTCAGCACGAGAACGTGTACGCGGCTTACGGCCTAAGTCCGCTTCACATTGCCGAGAAAGAAGGCGTTGAGGAATTCATTCGGCGAAACGCAGATTCAGCAACCGCAGTTGGCGAAGTTGGGCTGGATTTTTACCATGTCAAATCGGGACATCAACGTGAGCTGCAAGAAAACGCGTTTGAGCAATTCATTCGGCTAAGTCAAGAGCTTGGCCTACCCCTTGTCATTCACAGCCGCGATGCCGAAGAGCGCGTCTTTGAGCTCGTGCACGGTGTTGATCAGGCAATCTATCACTGCTACGGGGGCAGTGTGGAGTTGCTCGAAAAGATCGTGGACTGTGGGCACTATATCTCAATTTCAACCAGAGTATGCCGGTCTGGGCACCACCAGAAGCTCGTTGAGAAGGTCCCCAGGGATATGGTAGTCATTGAGACTGATAGCCCTTATCTAGCCGCGCGCAAGGGTCGAAACGAACCGTCGTTTGTAGGAGACGCGATTATCGCCATATCGCGGGTCTGGGACACAGAAATTGAAGACGCGGCGTCTATAGTCGCGGAGAACACTTGTAGGGCTTTTAATCTTGGATAAAGAGGCATATCTTGGGCGAATAAAAGAAAAACATATATAGCACGCCGCCAGTACATTAATTTGCCATTTTTGCAATTGCAGGAGTCTTAGCATTTATGCCTCCCCATATCCCCCATATTAAAGACCGATTCAAGATTAGGACGATAATTCGACGGCGCGAAAACGCCCGCAAGGGCATTGGGCTGCTCGTTGATGGGCCTAACATGCTTCGGAAGGAATTTCAGATCGACCTGGAAGAAATACGCAATACCCTAAAGGAATTCGGCGACATCAAGGTAGGTAGGGTCTACCTGAACCAGTATGCCTCTGAGAAACTCGTTGAGGCAGTCGAGAACCAAGGATTTGAGCCGGTGGTCAGCTCGAGTGACGTTGACGTTCGACTTGCCGTTGAAGCTACGGAACTCATTTTCAATCCTAATATAGACATTATCGCAATAGTGACCCGAGATGCTGATTTTAAGCCTGTGCTTTCAAAAGCGATGGAGCATGGCAAAGAGACCATCATATTCGGAGCAGAGCCTGGGTTTTCGACCGCGCTTAAAAATCTCGCTGACGTTGTTGTAATATTGAGCGAGACACCAGCGACCAATGTCGCTGCGAGAGAAAAGTTTACCGCTAAAGAAGAGGAAGAAGTTTACCCAAAACCCGCGTAACACCTCAAGTCATGCCCGAACCCAGAAGGTGAGCTACGCGCCCTGCGGCGCAGTACCCCCTCCGAGGGCTTTTTGCAGCTGCTGCTGGAGTTGTTGAAAACGCGTTTGAACGCGTTCTTCCTGTCTTTCGAGGCTCTTCAAACGTACATCATACGTCTCTTTCTTTTCCCTTAGCTCAGCTTTCACCTCGTCTTTGTTCGAGCGTACGAGGATCATTCCAACGGTCTTGAAGATAACCGCTTTTTCGTCCAGCTTGTCGAGCTCAACGAGGGTTTGGTTAGCTTCGTTCAAGGCGAGTTCGAGTTGACTTCGCTGAACAGCAAGCGCTTGTGCTTGCTGTTGAAGTTGTTGCAATTGAGCGACTTGATTTTGAATTTGGGGTGGTAGTTCGGTACTCATTCAAGATTCTCCTTGAGGAGCGTTTTTCAAGCGGTTACAGTTTCGCTTAATTCTTTAAAGTATCTACGACAAGTTCGTCGACTTCTGTAGCAACCAGCGCCAATCTCAGCCACGAATTTGTCGCTGACCGGCATGAGGCGACGTCCGAAGCTGTGATGTCGATGATTAGCTTCTCTGCAGTCTCTCGTACAATCACAGCAGAGCGTGTCCCGGCGATGGCGATGGTCTCCAATTCAGGAGTAATCGATCGGTACAAATAGTCTGCGTTTTGCGTTTCTATGACATACGTTGAATGGAGCATTTGCCTAAAGGACCTTCACTTTCTTGATGATAGTAGGCCGCTCCTTTATCAATATTCTATGGCCGCAGTAAGGACACCTGATTCCGCCGTACTCGGACTCTACTTCAACCTCGCGCTTGCACCGAATGCATTTGTAAACCGTGAAATCACCTCGCAGCTTCAAATCTGTTCTTTTTCCTCATTTGCGCGGCGAATCGAGCGCGCGACGGTTTTGCCGACTGAGGTCTCCGGGAGGTATGCACCTCCGGCAAACGTTGTTTGGCACTTCGCGCACACCCATATCCCCGTACCCTTTCGAGAGACCGCCTTTCGCCCACACGCGGGACATTTGTGCGCTTGGTGCATCGCCTCTTCTACGTCGGCAATTCTTTTGCGGATCTTGCGGCCGTATCGCGGGCCGAACCGGCCTGCGGAACGGGTCTTTCTTCCCTTCTTGCGCGCGCCTTTCTTAACCATCCGTTGAACCACCAAAAAGATCATCTCTGATCTGCATGGCTTTGCTGCTCGCGAGCTTAACGATACGCGCGATCTCTTCCACGGAGAGCGTTCCAGTTCCGCTTTTCTGCATTCCTGCAAGCGCTCCTTGCAAGCCGGAGATGACCGTTAGTTTCGAAGACGCGATAGTCTCTTCATCCAGCGAGGGATCCAGCATGATCTCGCCGTCGAGGTCAACCGCGGTCACCGCGACCGGAGATTCCTTGATCGGTAGCGGGGCGTCAGGCCCGTAGCCATATCGTTCACAGGGTTTCTTTGCGTTTACGAGCGCAGCGAGCGCTCCCAGAGCGGCCGCGTCCATGAGATTTCCATCGTGGTCTAGGACGTGTACGTCAATGAAAATGAGCCACACTTTGCCGTCCGGCAGTGTTAGTTGCGATAAGTCAATGGCTCCAGATTCTCGAACGCCGCGGTCCACCACACGTGCGAGCTCAATCGCGTTTTCATCGGGTGGACCCGGTTCAAAGGACGGAGATGCCAGTGGCACCAGCTCCACGTTGGTTATTATCACACCCGTGTCAGGCGCATCTGGAAAAGGCTCTCCTGGTTGAACCTTTACACCAACGAGAACCTGTGTGTTGCCTATCTTTACTCTCGCGGAGCCTTCGGCTTTACCTATCAACCCTACTTCGACCTGTATCGGCCGATACTCATCAAGGGCCCGCCCATCTGCCCTTTCGCTTCGCTTGGCAAGCTCGTAAATATAATCTCTTTTTATCTCAGCAATGACGTCATTCATCTTCTTCCCCTCGATACTTCTGAATTAGGGCTTCTCTTTGCATTTTTGCAATGCTGGCACAACCGATCTTACCGAGTTCCAGCGCCTGTTCAAACTCGTCCAGCGTCAAATGGCCGTCCATCTGGAGCAGCGTAACTTCTCCAGTCCGCACATCCATGGCGACTGGCATGTCTGCTTGGCCATAGTTGTCCTCCTCCTTCACGAGATCCAAGACAACCGTGTCATCCACCTTGCCGACTGCACACGACGAGATGAGGCCGCGCATGGGAACTCCCGCATCGGCCAGTGCAACAGAAGCCGCATTTATCCCGGCTGATCGAGTGCCGGCATCTGCTTGAAGAATCTCCACGAAGATGTCGATTGTCGACCTGGGATAAAACTCTTTGATGATGACGGGATCAATCGCCTCCCTGCTCACCTTTGAGATCTCTATACTCCTCCGGTCAGGGCCTGGTCGCCGCCGCTCCTCTACTGAAAAAGACGCCATATTGTAGCGGTACCGGATGATCGCACGGTTTGCTTGCTGCAGGTGACGCGGATGTACTGCCCGTGGCCCGTAAACGGCGGCCATGATCTTGTTTCCACCGTGCTCGACATAACACGAGCCATCGGCCCGTTCAAGTGCGCCAACCTCAAACTTGATTGGACGTAGCTCATTCGGGAGCCGATTGTCTATTCTCTTACCGTTTTTCATGAACTCCATGCTTTTCTTCCTCTAACAACTTGGTTATCCTATCTGTGAGTCCCGACGTATGCGCCTCTTGCTCGATTCGTTTGATTACTTTGACGGCGAGATCCTCGTCTTCTACTTTCCCGTTGATCCAAATGCGGCCATTTTTCCCGACGAAAATGTTTACGTCGAGTTTACTCTTGAGCAGGCTTATCATCGACCCTGCCCGGCCGATAACGCGCGGGACTTTTGTATACGACACCTCGACGACTCTGCCACTTCGCAGCACACGCAGTTGGCCTTCTCGTGGCGCGAGTTCAATCTTCATGGATGGATCCACGTCTACAACCTTGAATATCGCGAGGTCGCCCACGCCCATAATCTTGGCCATTTCGCTCGATTCGATGCGGCGAGGATATTCTGATATATGCATGAGCGCTTCGTATGGTGAGTTAATGTCGACCTTCCAATTCGAGAAGCTGATGTCTGATACCATTCCGACGACCACGTCACCAGTCGCAGGAAGATATTTTCCCGAAAGCGGTATTACCCGTACTTTTTCCCTTTCGTCAGCAAGCCCGTATATGAGTGAGTAGACTTTCCCGTTTTCAACGTAGGTTCCTTCTGCAGCTTTAGCTGCGTCTTCAGAAAGTAGATCCCCCGGCACGACGATCGTCTTATCGACTTTTTCTTGCTTCTTCATTTTTGCCCTTCCCGGGTAATGATTCGCGTCTCGGCTTCCCCTCTTGATAGTCGATTTACGAGCGCATAGAAATCATTTTGCAGTCCTGCAGGAAACCGGACCACGCCGATCCAAGAGCCGTCCTTTTGCCACTCATGTCTCACTATCTTTCCAAAGCGCTGGATGGGGCCCTGCGATTTTGCGGCGTAATGGGCTGGCACCTTAACGGCGATGTTGACCTCCTCGAATCTGATGGGTATTAGCGGCCGGATTGCCTTCAAAGCGACATTCACTTGCTCGTCGACGCTTTTAAGGGGGTCTATGTTCACCTTTGCTTCTTCAAGTGCTTTTTCTATTCTCTGTGGTGGATGAGGCAGGCCCGTTTGGGGATTTATGGCATTAGCAGCTATGGTCGTGATCACTTGCTTTCGCTTGTGTTCTTGGATCTTGCGCCTTTGCTGAGCGGTAAGATGCAGTTCACCTTCTGTGATGATCCGCTTTGCTATGGCCGCTGGATCGGTGGTACTAAACGTGTGCTTGAGGCTCTCGTCCGACGCTTTTTCCCCTTTGGATGCATCCTTGAATATCTCTTCAATCGCAAGAACACCATCCAGATCAATATCCCCGCCTTCTCGCAATAGTAATGCATTTTCGGGGTCAGCGAGCACTTCAAAGTGTTCCCCCCCTCTCGCAAATCGAGCTACAACTGCGTTATCGAGAGACACCATCTGGACCTACTCCTCCGTGCGCTGTTCGTTTATGCGAGCGCAAAAGGATGCAAAACCATTACTCTTGAGGCTTCGACTCGAGCACACTTTTCACGTGCGCCTCGAGGTCATCCATGCCTAGCTTCCTAAATCGGTTATCTTCCGCGTATATAGCAGCGACTTCGATGGTATCAATTGTAATCTTGCCTTCCGTCGCCTTGTACAGCGCTTCAAGCCCAAGTTTTATGGCGCTGTCAATGTCGGCGTTTTCGTCATACTTCTCTTCGAGAAACTCCATGACGGCATTTCGCCCTGAACCAATCCCCGTCGCCTTTACCATCAAAAGGGCACCGCTCGGATCCGTTTCAAAAAGTCGTGGCCCCGAGTCATCAATCCCGCCGATGAGAAGTGCTGTCCCGTAAGGCCTAACCCCTCCGTATTGCGTGAACGTCTGCTTATGGTCGGCGATTTTTTTCGCTAGCGTTTCAACGGCAATAGGTTCGTTATACACGACGCGGTTGATTTGCGCGTCGACACGGGCACGGTCGACTAATGCTCTAGCGTCAGCCACGAGGCCGGAAGTCACCGCGCCTATGTGATCATCCACTTGGAAGATCTTCTCGGTGGATTGGGGCTCCAGAAGCCGACTTGAGATACGCTTATCGACGAGCAGAGCTACGCCGTCCTTTGCTTTTATGCCGACCGATGTAGTGCCTCGTTTTACAGCTTCGCGCGCATATTCGACTTGAAAGAGTCTACCGTCTGGTGAAAACACGGTGATAGCTCTGTCGTAACCCATTTGTGGTGCCATCTGCATTATATTAGCCTCTCATTGTCATCGATCGTGATGCCGATGAATTGGACGCCAGCACGATCAACAATTTCCCTATCTTCTGGAATTATATCAATTTCCTTGCCACGCATCCTCACTGCTTTCCCGGACACGGGCACTGTCACATAAGAAGATATAATGCGTCGTATTCTCTCGTCAATTTGTAAATACTTTTCTATGGCAGCCTTTATTGTTCCGGAAGTGCCTACGACCGTCGCGCGAACCCGATTGTTCTCGATTTTGCCGATGGTTGCTAATGTCGCTTGTACGTCGGGCACGTGACGGTAGTGACAACGCACAAGCCCTTTTGTGCCATCAAACATAACGACTTTAATTCCCAACTTACTCACTCCGACGTCCCCAAACAGGCTTTTCGCAGCTTTGAAGATTTCTGCTTGTAAATCCCGCGTTCTTACAGGTTCTTCAGAGCTGAGCGTGAAGGCCACGTACCGAAAGCTGTCTCGCAAAGTAGGTCGGAGTGGTTTCATACGCGCGCCTTTTCTTTCTGTGTGCTGCGTTTGATGATATTTTGCGGCGCACTCGATAAAGCGGCCGTCGCTTCCTTGTCTTCTAGTGGTATAAACCGTGCGAGTGCTTTTAATTGGCGAGGAGCCCGCAGGTCGAAATGTGAATAGGCATCGCTCGTAATAACGATTGGTACACCAAACTTCTGGCATAATGCGACGTTTTGATGCTGGAGCGCGAGCGCACGAGACCTCTCAATTTCTCTTGTTTTCCAGAAGTAGCCAAAGCTCAAGCCTAGCGCGACGCCGTTTTTCTCGGCGATTTTAGCTGTCACCTGGTTTAGACCGCCTCGCTTACCTCGTTCCGGGTGCATTAGAAGATCCACGCGGTCGTCACTGCAAGCAGCCCTGTTGATTCGTTCATCCCCACCGTGCACACTTATGATGGGAGCTGTGTCGCTGAAGAACGCAATTTTCTTACGCAGATCGCGAACGCTATGCGCGACAATTTCTATTCCTGAAATGACGCTCGAATCAGAAAACTGAGACCAATAAGGCGAATGCGTTGTTACCCCAATGGTAGCGAAGCCAAGGCTCCGAGCAACGAGGTTAAGCCTTTTCGGCGTGTCTGCTCCTTCGGGAAACGCGTGAACGCTTATATCGACGTAGTCAGGCATCATCAAAGAGGTCGCGAGTAATCCGCGTTGCGGTCTCGACACGAGCTGGATATGCCGCTATCTTTGCGCGCAGCACTATTGGGTCTTCTTTCCCTTGCCGGAGGAAACCGCGTGCGGCAGCCTGTTTGTCAAATTTCATAACGAGTGTGCACCGTTGGCTGAGGTGCTGCGGGATTTCTTCTCGCAGTTCCGTTAACTCATCTTTTGGGAGCTTCTTCTTGATCGCGCCAATGATGTGGCGAGTCTCAGATGCTTTTTCGGTTCGTGCGGTGAGAATGATCATGGGATTTCCAAAGTGTCCCGAAACCGGCAGGCGATCGACGCTGACGTGTTCGGGTACGATTAAGCGCAGGGCTGCTAGAACTTTGCTTTCATTCTCAGTAGCGTGGGCGAAAACACTGACGGAGATGCTGTGAATTGCTTTTTTAGGCCTGCGCGATGTGTCACTGCCATTCACGACAAGAAGCAAATTCAATCCTCAGGAAAGAGCTCACGTCCCCCTTCCACCATAAGCACTACGCGAGGGCATAGTTTTTTCGGCACCTCGCCCTTTGTTCCTGAAACCGCGACCTTTCTTGCCAGCGCTTGTCGTCCCTCGCGTGGCACGCCCGCGTGAAGACGCGATCCAGTTGAGATTACGGTCGCTTAGGATCCTAGGGTGGCTCGGGTCAACGAGTATGATTTCGTACCACTTCGATTTCCCGTCTTGTCCTACCCAGTACGAGTTCAACACCTCTAAGTTGGGAAATCTTCGTGCAGCTCGTTCTTCTGCAATGCGCTGCGAACTTTTTCGAGCGGTAAGCCTGTCAACTCCGAGGTGTTTCGTCCGACGGCCCCCGCGCGGGCGTTGTTTTCTCCGACCCCCGCGCCACGTTCTCACACGCGCTGTGATGATACCTTGTTTGGCTTTATACCCCAAGCTTCTTGCTCTGTCGAGGCGCGTGGGTCTCGCGATGCGAATGACCGCCGGCTCACGCCGCCACGTTTGTAGGCGCTGCCACGCAAGGCTTTTCACGTAGCTGCGTTCGGGGGTTTTCCAGGCATCCCGTATATATCCATACATCGATTTCATTTTGATCTTCTCTCAAGCGGTTCAGCATTAAAGCTACATTCCTTAGGATGCGCAATTAGCGTTCATTGAGCGCTGCTTACAAAAGATAATCATGGAACATATATGTTTCCTACTTGGCGCGCGAACTTGCTACTATTTTGATTATATCCCCGTTTTGAAGTATGTGGTGCTCACCGAGCCGCTTTTTCGTGCGCGCGTCGACAGCGTAGATGAACCCACGTCCGATATCAGAATGAACCTTGAAGGCAAGATCCTTGGCATTTTCTCCTTCCTTAATCAAAAAGGCATCGGGTAAGACTCTCCCTTCCTTGTCCGACCATTGGTGCTCGTCTTCTACGGGATATACGACGATGTATCTGAGAACATCGAACACTGCCTTGTTTAGGCATGTCTGCACTCCCGTACCATCAGCGTCAATGAACTTCTGCAGTCGCTCAAGAGCCTTCCGCTGCTGCTGATTTGACCGCGCTGCTACGACAAAATGAGTGTTTCCAGGGACGTAGTTCACGAGCCCTTTCTGGTGAGCAAGTCGGAGCGCAAGTTCAGCCTCACCACTCGTTGCCACTACGTCTTGGCAAACATCTGCGATCCGCTCTAAATTTTGCGGTGAAGCGACGTCTCTTTTGTTTGCCGCTATGATGATCGGCTTTGCTATCCTCCTTAGTTGCTGTGATAAGTTGACTATGTCTTCGCTTTCCCAATTATCCGCCGGTCGCTCGAACAGCCCAAGCTTCAACGCAGCAGTCTTTATTTGGTTCTCGCTTATGTTGAGACCTGCTAACTGAGTCGCAATGACGTGCGCCACGTTGCGTTCTAGCTGCGCTTTCTTTGCGAGTCTGTGCCAATTCTTTTCAATGATGCCTGCAATCCACAGAGCGATCTCACTTTCAAGTAGGGTTACGTCCTCCACCGGGTCGTGCGACGCGGTGCCGAGCACATTGCCCTCTATATCAGTGCCACCGGAGGCGTCAATCACGTTTATAATCGCTTCTGACTGCCGCAAATTATCTAGAAAAGCGTTGCCGAGCCCTCGTCCCTTGTGAGCCTCGGGAACCAGGCCTGCTACGTCAACTAGTTCAATAGGGACAAATCGGATTCCATCAACACAATGACCGCACCGGGCGCTGCGCTGAGCGCAAGGGCACGGCACGCGCACATGCGACACCCCGCGGTTAGCGCTGATAGTCGTGAACGGGTAATTTGCAATTTCCACATCCATAAGTGTGGCGGCTTTGAAGAAGGTTGACTTGCCCGTATTGGGCTTGCCGGCGAGAGCGATCGATAAGGTCATTTGAAGTTCACATCCGCCTGTTCGAGTAAGCGCTTAGCCCATTGCAACTTTTGCATCTTTCTCGGCGTAACGCAGGTGTCAGAAAAATCAAATCCAATCGCGCTGATCGTGCGGGCGCCGTACTCTTTCGCTAAGAAGACCGCCCGGTCTCCGTCAGTAAAACCACCTACGTTGAGTAAGAGTGGCTCAGGCTGCGTTTGGGTTGTACCAAGCACCGCGCTCAACGACGGTACGTACGCTTCGATTGCATTGATGTTGTCACCGTGTGCGTGAACGACCATTATAGCGCACATCGCATTTGCCCGCTTGAGATCGCTAATGCTCCCGTCGAGATCAGAAACGACTATGTGGGGGATGACCCCCTGCGCCAATAACACCGAGGTTGCACCATCGGCGGCAATGATCGTCTCTTGACCCTCAATTTTGCCGCTCTTAATGTCACGAATCAGTATCGGCGCTTTGCCGCAAACGAGGACGTCACATCCTTTGACAAGGCGGCTCAGTTTTGCCAGTGTTGAGTTATAGCCTGTTTTTATAGCCAATAAGCGTGATAGAAGCTGTGCGGAGCGCTCATCCTGGGCGCGGTCAAATCCGAACTCGCGCACTATTTCCAAGTAGAAAGGCCGCCATTCTTTCAGGTTCATGCGCTATTCCGCTATTGAGATCACCACTCGATGGCCGTCGATCATCCACTCCTTTCGTAGTCTCGCGTTTTTAAGATCTCCTTTTACTACAGACGTTGACAGCGTCTCATCTTTGAGATAAGAATTAAACGTTCGAATCGCTTGGGAGACTTCTGCAGGGCCACGGTACCCCACCCTAATTTGTGCGGCATACGGTAGATCCAATTCCTTTCGCATGACCTGTATTCTCCTGACGACTTCTCGAGCCAGTGATTCTTTTCGCAGTTCGGCTGTTATTTCGGTGTCTAAAAAAACGACTAGGCCGCTGTCTTCGCTTTTAATAAGGCTACCCGTAACTTTTTCTGAAACCGTCAGATCTTCCTTTGATAAACTAATAGGCGTCTGCTCGATTTCCAATTCGATGCCGTCATCCATTTTCTCAAGTACAGCCTGAGGCGTTAACGTGCTGAGAGCTTGTTTTATTTTGGGGACTAGGTCTTTGTATTTCGGTCCGACGCTGGCGAAGTTTAAGCCAATTTCGTACGCGATAAACTTGTCGTCGTCTTTTTCAAAATCAATTGCCTTCACGTTCAGCTCATTTTTGACAATAGTCTGGAGTTCGTCACTTTCGAGTTCTGGTCCTACGCAAACAATTCTCCTGAGCGGTTGGCGCGTTTTGATGTGTGCTGACGACCGCGCGGCTCTTCCCGCTTCAACGATCCGCTTAGCATAATCCATATCGCGTTCAGCCTCGGGAAGCAGACGATCGGGCCGCGAGGCAGGATACGCTTCGAGGTGAACGCTCTCTCTGGCCTCGGGAACATATCGAGCGAGGGTTTTATGCATGTACTCAGAAATAAATGGCGCGAAGGGGGCGATAAGTGTACTTAGCGCCCATAGAGTCTCAAAAAGAGAGACGTAAGCGGATGTTTTGTCGAGGTCCTGTTCGTTCTTCCAGAAACGTCTCCTAGACGTTCTGACAAACCAGTTACTTAGCTCGTCGATGAATGAGTCGATCGCTAGGGTCGCTAAATAGTAGTCGTAACGGTCCATGTACTCGACCACGTTCGACACCAACCCATTTAGCCGGGAGAGCAACCACCTGTCGATGACGTTTCTGTGCTCGTCCGCGAGCTGCCACGTCACGTCGTACTGGTCTATCTCAGCATACGTCGTAAAAAAGGAAAGTATGTGCCAAAGGGTAGATATCGTCTTACGCTGAGACTCAACAATTGCGTCTTCATAGAACCGCTTAGGGGTTCCTGGATTGCCGGAGCTGAAAAGGTACCATCGGAGGCTATCAGCCCCTTCGTTGTTCAGGATTTGCCAAGGATCAACAGTATTACCCTTGCTTTTTGACATCTTTCTACCCTGTTCGTCCACGATGTGGCCCAAGCTTATTACGGTGCTGTACGCATTCGATCCGAACACGGCGCTCGCTATTGCGTGCAGGCTATAAAACCAGCCTCGCGTCTGATCAACACCTTCGGCTATGAAATCTACGGGCAGCTTGAAGTCGTCACTTCCCTCGAACGGATAGTGCAATGATGCGAACGGGGCGCAGCCCGAATCGTACCAGCAGTCAATTACGTCGGGAATGCGGCGCATTGTCTCAGCGCATTCGTCGCAAGGAAAGACAATGCGGTCGATATACGGCTTATGGATATCGCCGAGGGGGGCATCATCGCCGATTCGCTGCTTCAGCTCATCGATGCTGCCGATGAACACTACGTGATTGTTGCAGCATTTCCATATGGGCAGCGGGGTGCCCCAGTAGCGTTCCCTACTTAGCGCCCAATCGCGTGCATTTTCGATGAAGTTTCCGAAGCGTCCGTGTTTCACCGTTTTCGGATGCCACTGGACCATTTCATTGTTGCGCACGAGTGTCTCGCGCAAAGAGCTCATGCGAATAAACCACGCCCTTCGCGCGTAGTACATGAGCGGCGCCTCGCAACGCCAACAGAACGGATAGCTGTGTTCGTACATCTCGCGTTTGTACAGCAAGCCCCGACTTGCAAGGGTCTTTACTATTACAGCATTCGCATCGGTGAAGAACAATCCACCGACTGACGGCACGTGATCATCAAAGCGACCATCGGGTTTGACGAGCTGCACGAGAGGAAGGCCTTCGGCCTTTGCTACGTTAAAGTCATCTTCTCCGAACGCTGGAGCAATATGCACAATGCCTGTGCCCTCGGCGGTGCTAACAAACTCAGCGAGCACGACGGTTGGTTGCCCGTCACCAAATAATGGCACATACCGTGTGCCATTGAGCTCATTTCCTTGAAACTCAGCTACGACTGTGAAATGCAGCTCATCGCTTAGCACCGTTTCTAACAACTCCTTTGCGAAAATGAGAAACTGATTCTTCACCTTCACCTTAACATACAAAATGTTAGGGTTGACCGCAAGCGCGACATTTGAGAGTAAAGTCCACGGCGTTGTTGTCCAAGCCAAAAAAGAGGCGTCGCGTTGGTCCGACAAAGG
This sequence comes from Methanomicrobia archaeon, assembly GCA_015661395.1. Taxonomy (GTDB): domain Archaea; phylum Halobacteriota; class Bog-38; order Methanoflorentales; family Methanoflorentaceae; genus Methanoflorens. The sequence goes on from JACWML010000002.1 coordinate 44,126, forward strand.
AAACTTCACAAAAGCTGATTCCTCAGTTATGGTTTCGTACCCTTGGGCTACTTCGTGCGTGCTCAGGGCAGTACCACAGCGGGGACAATAGGGAACGACATAATGTCCTTCATAAATAAGATCTCGCTCCCAAAGCCGTTTAAGCGACCACCATACTGATTCGATATAGCGGGGGTCCATAGTCGTATACGGCTTGGTGAGATCAATGAAGAAGCCTACTCGCTTAGTCATATCTGCCCACTCATCGATGTGACTAAATACCGAACTCCGACAGACGTTGTTGAATCGTTCAATTCCATACCTTTCGATGCCCGCTTTATCCTCAAATTGAAGTTCTTTTTCCACGGAAATCTCGACTGGGAGTCCGTGACAATCCCATCCGCTCACACGGGGGACGTAGTAGCCTTGCATGCTTTTGTAGCGGAGAAACAGGTCCTTTATAACGCGCGCATAAACGTGGTGAACCCCCGGTGAACCGTTTGCGGTCGGCGGCCCTTCGATGAATCGGAACAGCTCCGCTCCTTTGTTTGCGTTTATGCTTTTGTTGATGATGTCGCTGTCATCCCATTCTTTGAGAATGGTCTTCTCCATAGCAACAAAGTTGAAATCGAGTTGCGAATTTGCCCCTGCCGCTTGCGCATCATTCTCGTTCACGAGTGGTCTTACCTCGGAATTAGATGTGTGTGTTGAAGTGTCTCTTTTCACTCTAGGAGACGAACATTTCTAAGATAAGACTCTATCCCACGCTCGGTAATAAAGATTGTCGAGTCGCTTTCATTGCTCAGATCGGCAGACACATCTTTAGTTAGTCAGATCAGCGGGGTTTGGTACTCGCTCGTCCCCGGAGTACCAAGGCTCAGCGCCGGCATCACAAACATCCGAACTTGAAAAACTCCGCTCTGCACCAATCATTTTTTCTGCAAAGCCTGCGCAGGTCCGGTGCGCTTTCACAAACGACGTCAATCTTGAGGCAATTCTTGGCGTCTAAATGAATGTGAATGGTCGAGGTAATGATTTTCGCGTTTTCGTGTTGGACGTCAGTCAACACCATGTGAGGCCTTGTGCTCGTGATTGTAGACAAGCGTGATTACGCGGATCTGTTCTCCTTTTGTTTGACTGAACGATTCATGATCAACGAGATAACCTCTTATGGCGTCTCTGATCGCTTCGGATCGCGAAGAGTGGCCCTTTTTGCCTATCACCTGGTCAGATGCAGCAAGAAGTTGTGCGGGTATGGACACCCATATCCTTGTGGCTTCATCTTCTATACATATCCTCACTTTTGCGCAATAAGCGAGATTTTGCGAGTATTTATTGACCAGCTAGAGATAGCCTTGTTTATAAACAACTGTGCACGCACTGATGTTAGGCTGTGGCAAATCTTGTGTCGGTTTTCTGCACTCCTATTCAAGAACTACACAACATGATCTTGCGGCCCCAAAGTCTGAACCCCGCCGTCGAGTTTTGGCACATGAGCCGGTCGCGGCCTTTGGATCTCTAAAAAATATAAATTCCTCGATGTCCCATTACTTATTAATACCAGAGATTTGAACATCTCCAAAGCGAAACGGAGTTTTTAAGTTGAGCACCACGTCCAATCCGATGCAAGGCACCGAGTTACTGCAAGCGCGAAAAACTATTATGCATATCATCAATTCACTGAGCCCGTCAAGCAGACTGAAAGGTGTTCATATAGATGACATCGTAAGCTACAGCGAATCTCTTGGAATCTATCCTGAAAGCGTTATCGGGGTGGTTCAGCAATTAGCAAAAGAAGGACTAGTCGTCGAACCGTCAAAGAACCGCTTTTTGAACCGATTTCCTCCGATTACCATCCCTAAAAACAATCTACAAGCGGAACCGCGTAGGTCAAGAGAGCAAGCAGTCTATTCTCCGCGCGACGCTCACGATGATCTGGAAAAGAAAGCCTTGCTTCTTGAGAAGAGTCATATCCTATTGACGCCAAAGCAACTGCTTCAAATTGAACGGGAGTATAAAAATATAATGGCATCCGGTGACCTCGATTTTTTTTACGAAGGTTATCCGAGCGACGCTGAAATTGGAAAACGTGTCGGAATAGACAAGAGAAAGATTCAAGGAGCGCGCGTATTGCTAGGTCTTTTGACCGAGCGTGACGTGAAAATCAACTTCGATCGCGAAAAGTTTTTGCAGTGGCTTTCGGCGCCTAAGTCTGCAAGAAAGAGTTCAAAGGATTTTGCCGACGAGCTTGGCGTAAGCTACTCAACCTTCAAGCGAAAAAGAGCTCTTTGGGAGGTATATCTATCTAAAAACTCCGTCAGCGATAAATCATTCAAGTAGTGATGTGGAGTACATGAAGTTCTTAGCTGATCGAATGCTAGGGCGCCTCTCTTCTTGGCTCAGAATTCTGGGTTACGATACTCTAAGCGCGAATTCTTTCGCTGGTTTGTCAAATGCCGCGGAGGACACTTTAATGCTGGAGCTGTCAGGATCCGAGAACCGGGCGTTGCTGACTAGGGATACAGAGCTTCATTCCCGTGCAAAGCAAAAGTGTGGCATCTCGTCACTTCTCGTCCAAGATGGAGACGTACTCCGCCAATTGAACCAAGTGCGACAGCATTATGGCTTGGTCTTCCCCAAAGAACCCGAAGCTGTTCGATGCAGCGTTTGTAACGGCACGCTTGAACTAGTGTCAATTGAGGACATTTTGCGGTCTCTTGAGATCAATAAGCTTCGCACAAAGGGCGTCGATATTGAGAAATTCATTCAGAGGTACCCTCACTTTTATAAGTGTAGTCAATGCAGCAAGATATTTTGGAAGGGGCAACACTGGCGAAACATGGTCAACAAAACACGCCTCCTTAGTGAGGGGCACTAAGTGCCTTTTTAAGAAGTGCTTGTGCAGCTCTGGATCGGCAAAATGCGTTTTTCTGCCACTTTTACCGCCCAGGGTTGCTGTTCGGTGCTCTAGGTATCTTGAACTAGATGGTCGCGACTTGCCTTTACAGCTGTATAGTCGTTAACTTCAATTATCGCTTTGTTTATCCCTTTTAGCTGAGTCCAGTCGATGGTTCCTTCACCGATTGGAAGATGCAGATCACGTTGGCCGTCGTTATCACTCACGTGATAGTAAGCCACGGGAAAACCCGCCTCTAAAAAGTCTATTACGGCGTTGTTCGTGTGTGCGTGTCCAACGTCGATTGTTGCAGACGTGCCGCACGTTTCGATAAAAAACTTATGTTGCATAACGTCGGTGCAGAAGTATTTCGCATTACGGGGCATATTCTCAATGGCAGGCGCTATTCCAACGTCGGCGGCGTAGTTTGCCCACTTTTCAAGGCTATGCAGAGCCAAATCGAGCGATCGCCTCGTCAGTCTGTCATTTATTCTCTTTACGTAACCTGGGTGGGTCGTGATCGTCGAAGCGTTTATAGCTGCAGCAAGATCGACCGTCTCGGTGAGTTGTTTTGTCGTTTCCTCACGTATTCCGACGTTGACACTGGCGGGATTGAGATCTACCGTAGGCGAATGAATTGTTAGTTCAATATCGTACTGCGACGCAATTTCAAATTGCGAGACATTTCTTAAGGCGTGCCGTGGCAGGTAAGCCCCCTCGCATAGCACCTCGATCACATCGAACCTGTCTTCAAAGGCTCTTTGCATGATCCTGTCAAAAGGCGCGTCAAATAGAGCAAGCGCCGTGAATCCAACTTTCATAAAAAATGTGTCGACTACCGAATATAAACGTGTTAGCTACGGGCAACGTGGAGTGCTGGACTATTATGTCATCTAGTTCCTGGAAGTCGAGGAAGGCTCGAGCAAACAAAGATGCAAGCTGCTAACTTTGCAGTAGCCAAAAACGACGGCACGTTAATTAGCGGGCAGGATAGTAATCTTCCACTCGTACGATATCGTCGACAAATGGTGTTGACACACTGTGCATGATAGAGTTTTCCGTAGCCACGATTTTGTGCAAAGCCCCCCGCGGAATATCCATTGTATCGTTTCTTCCGAAGAACTCCTTTTTGTGCTCAAACTGTACGTAACAAGAGCCTTCGAGCATGTAGATTGACTCTTCTTTTTCTTTGTGATAGTGATACGAGGTCGTATAGCCTTCTTTTATGTATATCTCTTTTGTGAGGTAATTCTCAGTGCTGATGAGAACCTTTTCATAACCCCACGGTTTGTCACTTCTGTTTGCGTACTCCTTTTTTATCTCTTCGAGGTCCTTGGTCGTATCTATCGACATCCAAAACGTGTTTTCCTTGTAATATCCGAGTTGATTGGTGTCTGCGAGGACAGGAAAAACAGTCTTTTCTATTTCGCCCTTTTCAAAATTGCTAAATGGAATGTCAGAGTCGAGGAGATATATCCCTCCGTTTATGTAATACTCGAGGAGTGGCTTCTCCTTGAAAGAGCGGATGTGGTCCTCTCCCAGTTCTACAATGCCATAAGGGCTGCGCATTTTCGTGACAAACATCATAGCTTTGAAATCGCTGACGCTGTACTTTTTCATCATCTTCTTCAGATTGATGTCGGAAACTACATCGCCGTTGCGGATCAACACTGTTTCTTTTTCTTTCAGCAGATCAATTCCAAGTTTGATTGCATTGAGGGTGCCTAACGGTTTGTCTTCAACAGAATACTGAATTTCCATGCCACGATAGCTGTTCCCATATCTCTGTTCTATCAGCTCACTCAAGTACCCCGTCAGCAGTATCACGCTCTCAATATCGCTATTGGCCATATCGTAGAGCTGTCGGTCGAGAATTGTGTAGTCATCCGTGATGTCTATGAGTGGCTTGGGTATGTCCTCAGTATACGGTTTGAGTCGCTTGCCATACCCCCCGCAGAGGATCATGCCTATCATATAGATTTCAGTTAGTCCTGCTGTGACTTTACTTTTTCTGTAGCAAAAACTGAGCTAGCGCTCTTGCTGAAGTCTATGGACCTCGGAAAAAATGAGGGAAGGGAATCACCCGGCTGCTTGCACGGGCTTCTAGATGAAAAAAGGTTCTGGCGGCTCAATTAAGCTAGCCGCACCCTCCGCCGCACGACCCACATCCGGTGAGACTCGGGTGCTTGATAGTAAATCCTTTCCCAAACATTGGGTCATCGACAAAATCAATCTCTGCACCATCGAGTGCCGTCTCTACGTTCTTTTCCAAGAACACTTTTACGCCGTTTGATTCTTGCACGTCTTCCGCTTTGGTGGGGTTTTCGTCAAGGGACATTGTATACTGCGGGCCGCCGCAGCCCATGCCGCCATATGATATCCTCAAACCATATTCCGACTTGCCTTCTTTTACAAGAAGGTCTTTCAACTCTCTTGCTGCTGTTTCCGTTACTTGAATCATTTCGAACTCCTATATATTTCTCTCTCGTCGCACCTATTTAAAGCTACGCAACACGCTCAGCACAGTCAAAATCCGGCCGCGTACAAAAAAAAGGGACGGATGGCCTTCACATTGGCGGCATGCCACCCATGCCACCCATGCCACCCATGCCGCCCATGCCGCCCTCAGGCATCGGCGGAGCTGAAAGCTTGCTGGCCGCTATAACATCATCAATTCTGAGAATCATTATCGCAGATTCTGACGCAGAGCCGATTGCTTGAGTTTTGGTCCTAAGTGGCTCCACAACGCCTGCATCGACCATATCGATTGCATCACCCGTAAAGACATTTAGTCCAGCAGTCGTCATTCCTTGTTCGTGTTTTGACCTTAGTTCAACAAGCGTGTCGATGGTATCAAGACCAGCATTTTCCGCTAGCGTCTTTGGAATGACTTCCAAAGCGTCGGCGAATGCATTAATGGCGAGTTGCTCCCGGCCGCCTACTGTAGAGGCGTAGTCTCTGAGCTTTAGTGCCAGTTCGACTTCAGTTGCGCCGCCTCCGGCGACCAGTTTCTCATCTTCTATCGCGACGCCGACTACTCGCAGCGCGTCGTTTACTGCTCTCTCTATGTCGTCCACGACGTGCTCGGTCCCTCCGTGAAGCATGATAGACACTGCTTTCGGGTTCTCGCACTTTTCTACAAAGATCATCTCGTCGCCGCCAACTTTCCGCTCTTCAACAAGCCCAGCATTACCGAGGTCGCCTTTTTCTAGTTCGTCTACGCTCGAGGCAATCTTTGCGTTGGTAGCTCTCGCGAGTTTTTCCATATCGCTCTTTTTAACGCGTCGTGCCGCGAGAATCCCGGCTTTCGACAGATAGTGTTGGGCGAGGTCATCAATCCCCTTCTGACAGAATACTACGGTAGCACCTTTGCTCTTGATCTTGTCAACCATGCCCTTGATCATTTCCTCTTCTTGACTGAGGAACGCCTGGAGCTGATCCGGCGACGTGATCGAGATTTCGGCGTCAACCTCTGTATCCTTAAGCTCGATTGCGCCGTTTATCAGAGCAATCTTTGCTTTGTCGACGCTTTTCGGCATGCCAGTCGACACACGCTCTTTATCTATGATCATGCCCTCGACGAGTTCGGATGACTCGATGCTTCCCCCAACCTTTTTCTCAATCTTGATGTTGTCGATGTCGAAGGTGTTCTTCCCGTTTTCAGTTTCAACTACAGCTTTTACCGCTTTAACAGACATGGCAGCGAGTTTCTCTTTTGACGCTTCTGCGCCTTTACCAGTCATCGCCGTAATCGCTACTTTTTTCAGAAGTTCTACATCATCAGGTGATACAGGGATCGCCACTGTGTCGAGCGTTTCTCGCGCTTTTACTGCAGCTAGCCTGAATCCCGATGCTATGATGGTAGGGTGCACGTCTTGTTCGAGAAGGTTCTCTGCTTTTCTGAGCAGTTCGCCAGTAATGATCACTGCGGTGGTCGTTCCGTCTCCGACTTCGTCGTCTTGGGTCCGGGCGACTTCAACTATCATTTTCGCTGCGGGGTGCTCAATATCCATCTCCTTCAGGATCGTAACCCCATCATTTGTAATGACGACATCGCCCAGCGTGTCCACGAGCATCTTATCCATGCCTTTAGGGCCTAACGTCGTCCTCACAGCCGCAGCAACCGCCTTCGCAGCGGTTATGTTCATGCCTTGGGCCTCTTTGCCTCGAGTCCTCTGGCTGCCTTCTTTAAGAATCAATATGGGCTGTCCACCCAGTTGTCCGACTTGTCCACCAAGTTGTCCTGCCATTTTTTCTCTCCGTGTAGCGTGATCAATCCTAATGCGTGTAGGTTCGGCCTTAACTATGCAGAAAGTTCTATAAAAGCATTTTGTCCGAAACAAACCTCAGCAAAAGCGCAGCTATTCTTCCGATCGCTCTCGCACGAGATGCATCAATTCAGTCGAGCTATCCAAGTCTTCGAGCTCCTGCAGACGCACGATAACCGTGTGTAGGATCCTGAAACACTTGGGCTCATCGTCAGTGATGTACAGTGAGTGCGCGGCTACGACTCGCGCTATGCTACTCATCAGTTCAGCTCTTTTTGCCATCAGGCTCGCGTTCTTGCTGATTCCGGTCAGTAAGGTCTCTTCCTTGGTCTGCGACAGCATGTCAAACGGTGCCTGAAACATGGGGAGCACCGTGAATCCTAAGTCGACGAGCAACGATATTGCCTGTCTCTCCATGGGCGGAAGTGAATCAGCTTTCGCTGTTTCCTTGTGAAAACTGTGTCGCGCAAGCAGGCTTATTGGCACGGCAAGCGGTGAGTCTAGAATCGCCTCTAGCCTGACAGCTATTTCGACTTTAGCATCCATTCCTTCTTCGTATTTGCGAATACTTCTTCGCGAAACGCCTAGCTGCGATGCTATTGCGCCTAGAGATAGGTTCTTGCCAGTGCGAGCTGCATAGAGTGCATCCTCATCTAATTTCACGTATAGTCCGCCGGGAGCGGCATAAATGAGCGGTGGAAGTTCATTTATGAAGAAATCTGAGAGCGTCTCGACGTTAACAGCGGGGACTCCATAACGCACATACACCGCACCCTCCTGGAGTTCGTGATTTCGAGCTTTCTCGCCGACAAGCAAAGGCGAGGCATAGAAGCACTCTGCAAGTTTCTTCAGTTCAAAGGCTGTTTCTTCACTTAGGCCGTCGATGTTTGACAACATCTTCAAGAAAAGTAGAATTGAGCCCCTCCTAGCAGTGATATCGAAGCATCTAGAGCGAACGTCACATCTCTTCGACGTTACGAAGCCTGCTGTGTGTAGCACCTTAGCAGCTTCTTCAGCTAACAGATCCTGGCGCATTATCGGGGTTCTCCTAGATGATTGCAAGCCGCTAGAGCTTGCGGATCTACCCTACCTCGAATAACATGTTCAAAAAGATACTTATATACTTCTATCGATAAAAAAATGAGGCGCTCGCTGGCATGCTTATCGGAATCGACGATACTGATTCAAAGCGCGGGATGTGCACCACTTATTTGGGCACTTTGTTAAAAAAAGCGCTCGAGCAAGAGCTAAATGAGATCATTCAGCTTCGTTTAGTGCGGCTCAATCCGACAATACGATTTAAGACCAGAGGAAACGCCTCAATTTGTATCTCGATCAGACATTCGTATGACGTTCAAGATATCGTGCGAAAGCACATCGAACGAATGGCGCACCTTGATGATGCCAATACACATCCTGGGGCTGTTTTTTTTGATGATGATGTAATTCCAGAAGATATCCAGCGCTTCGCGCGCGACGCTATGCACGCAGAGCTCTGCTTGGAAGAGGCAACCGGACTGATCGAAAGGCACAGGTTGGATTTTTTATCATTTAAGAGCGGTAGAGGCTTAATAGGGGCGCTTGCTGCGATCGGCGCGACGGTTGAAAGCTGCTCTTCGTACGAACTTATTGCGTATCGTTTTGAGAAGAATTTTGCGAAAAAACGTTGCATAAATGTGCAATCAGTTTGGCATGCTGACGCGGCTACTTACCCCTACACGTGGGATACGCTCGATCGAAACGATGAAGCAGTTATATGTGCTCCACACTCTTCAGATCCTATACTTTATGGAATCAGGGGAGATGACCCCCACCAAATACTCATGGCGCACAGCAAAATTATCTCAGAACCATTTGAGCATCTAACGCTTTACAGGACTAATCAAGGGACAGATGCACACGTTCGACCCGCTCAAATTCGAGAGTTGGAAGAAGGCCGCTCCTACAAGGTGACTGCAGTGGTAACCAGCGCACCGTGGACAATAACAGGGGGCCATACATTTGTCGCAGTAGGGGACAACAGTGGCAAGCTACTATGCGTCGCTTTCGAACCCACTAAGCAATTCCGAACCACGGTCCGCGCGTTGCGTGTCGGCGACAAGGTGGTGGTCCAAGGCAGCTACGTCAAAAACTGCCTGCACTTAGAGAAATTGCGAGTTGTGGAACTCTGCGATCAATATAAAATCGGGAATCCTATCTGCTGCAACAAAAGCATGAAGTCGCTTGGGCGCGATAAGGGATACAAGTGCTCAAAGTGCAAGGCGGTCAAACATGTTAGAGTTAGAGATCAAATGTCGATAAGAAGAGAAGTTGCGCCTGGCGCGTATGAGGTCACCCCGTCTGCGAGACGCCATCTCGCAGAACCACTCGTCAGGAGCCACAATCTTGGTTACGCCGTATTCCCAAGCAGATGAAGCAACGTACGCCGTCAGGTTCGTCCGACCTTGCCCCTACGTATAAGAGGTCCCTGCTTTCGTGAACAGCGCGGAGTCCTAGATTCATGTGCGCAAGAGTTAACAGACAGGTTCTCAGAGGCTTGAGCCGGTTTGACGGGCACATAGTTCACTTGACGCACACTGATCTAGACGCGGTATGCTGTGACGCACTTTTTAAGCGAAGATATGGAAATGTGTTTACGATCTTTTCGTCAGTCCAAGATTACAGCTCTTACTTGGAGCTTCTCGCTCAGGCCGAAAAAACGACGAACCTGACGTTGTGCCTTTCCGATCTTGGGGGCGTAACAAGCGCTTTTGAAGTTGTTGCACGGTTGAAAAGCAAAGGATGGCACGTTGAGTGGCGCGACCATCACGTGTGGGATGAGCGTTTTTTCGAAGATATCAAGAACGTTATCGACTACTTGCGCGTCGATCGCGAACTATGTGCGTGCGAGATCGTATATACGGACCTACTAGATGGCGATTTGATCGCCAAGGAAATCGCAGCGATAGGGAGAGACAGAGATTTCTGGATCAACAACGACCCGCGTTCTGAAGTGCTCTCTACTGCGATAAGTGATGACAAGTCCCGAGAGGAGATAGCACTAAGACTGTCGCGCGGGGCTTTTGCAGACGCGCAGATCGAAGCAATGTATGCGCTTCAAATCGGTCGGAAGAGCGAAGCCATCAGCAAAGCGATCCAAAAGTCAGTTCTACTCGGTCGTACAGCGGTCACAACCAGCAACGGTTACACAAGCGACGTGGCTGCGAGACTTAGGGACAAATATCACTCAACAACGGAGATCATTTTGCGAGGGAATGGTGTATTCTCAGTCAGAACGGTCGCTCCGGTGAGTAACCAAATCGCAATGCTTTTCAACGGAGGTGGGCATCCACACGCTGCTGGCGGCAATCTCTCTTTCACGAGACGAGACCAGATAGGATTTAGGTTGATCGGGTATCGACTTGCGAAGGTGCAAAAGCTTATCGAAGCGGCATCGAGGTTCGATCATTCTTGAACGGCCGGGTGCCCCCACGCAACTCAGCGATTAGAGCAGCCACCTCTTCTGGATCATAGATCTCCTTAAACACCATGATATGACCACTAGTGGTCTTAATAATGAGATTTCCCGTCCTCAACAACCTTTCAAAGAAGCTCTGTTGCTTTGCGTGCTTCGCAACCCGATTGAGCGGGATCACTGCTGTTTTCTTCAAAAAAAAACCTTTTTCAATGGATATATCACGCGAGGTGATTCCGTATCTTTCCGAATAAACGGTAAGGGTGGTTCGAGCGGCGACGAAGAGAAAAAGCAACACTGCAGCCCCCCTAAGCGCGGTTGCGATCAAGCTGACGTTTATGAGGCTCTGGACAAAGAAAGACCCGAAAAGGAGGACTATTAGTAGCAGCACAAGTCCCTTATGTTTCAGCGTGCAACCCAAAATACTCGGACGGGCTAAATACAAGAGATCTTTATCATCTATATCCAATCCGCCTTTAACGACCGGATAGGCGGGGCGAGGGGCGCTAATCCGCTCGGTGTCATGGCGGGCGTCATAAAGGGAGCGGTCGCGAGTGGCTTGTGTGGAATATGATGCAGCCGCGGTGCGGTCGTTGACATAAGTTGCGACATAATCACGCATCTCCTCTGACACCGTCAAGGCAATTCTTGCGATTTCGGGGGTGATCTTGATCTTCTGAAAAGCGATGATGCCTGAGTCCCACCAGTAATCTAGCGAGTCCGCGTTTTTCTCGATCTGAGTTCGCAAGGCTGGGTTGAAAGCAAAGCGTCCTCGACTCCTATATTCATCTTGAAGGCAGAGCTGGTACAATTCTTTAATCCGGTGAGCGTTTAGAATTACTTCTTCATAATCACCTGATTGATAGAAACGTCGCGCTTTTTCTATTAATCGATCTAGTGCCCGTGCGGCCGCCGCAAATTCAGGTGTTGAGGGGGAGCTGTAGCTGTCTCTATCTTCGGCGCGTGGATGTTCCCAGTGGTCCGTGCTATACCCTAGCATACGCTTCACGCCAGCCCCAGTAGCTTGTGCACTTGCGGTATGATCCTTACCTGACTTAAATGCCTAGCAGCAACATCCATCAGCCGAAAGAGCTGCCCGCCATCCGGCGGAACAGCGCGAAGCGTATGAGTAACTGGCTGCAGCACCAGAAGTAGATCGGTGCTGATATCCGCGAGGCGCTGCGCGACGAAGTCAATCATCTCGCTCGAAGTTTGCTTCAGTACAACGATTTTCACAAAAACGTCAGTGTCCGAAAGGCAGAATGCTTCGATGGTGCGTAACTCTTCTCGAAGCAATAAATGATAGGTGGGGCTAGCGCCGTGTTCGGGCAGTTTTACATCGCACGCAGCAACATCCACTGCGTGTTTGAGGCGCATCGCGCCGCGCGAATCCATTCCGTTCGTCTCAAGATACAGAGGTTTGGGCAGCTCTTGCGCGAGCTCTAAGATGAACTCTGTATATAGCAAGGGTTCGCCGCCAGTCAAGCTAAGATGCGTTGTCGCTGGGGTCCACAAGCTTTCCACAATTTTGGCGAGATTGTTCGCTGAAATCGGATTCTGAAGTTGATGCGCGGTGTTGCACCTCACTCGACTTCCGCTCTCGACAGGTCTCGCGGATGCTGAATCACAATAAACGCACGTAAGCGGACAGCCTTGGAATCTGACGAAAACTTGGCGCGTTCCGATATAAGGCCCCTCTCCTTGCATCGAGTTGAACACTTCAAAAACGCTTGCTGTCGCTACCATTTTTGCCGGCACGAATTAGATATAACCTAGCCGTTTGAGCAGCGGGTCTTCTTTGTTCAAGTCCTGAAAGGCGCGGCGTCTGCGGAGACAGGACTCGCAAACACGACACGGGACGTCTTCGGCGGCGTAGCACGACCAAGACCATTCGAGAGGCGCTCCGATGCGCAAGCCGAGTGCCGCGATCTCTGTTTTGTCGTATTCTATAAGCGGAGCAACAATTTCTACCTGTTCTAGAGCAGCATATTGCAACACACGGTTGAAAGAAGCCACGAAATCGGCCGAGTTATCCGGGAACGTTTCAGCCTCCTCTTTGTTAAATCCGACGACGACGGTTTCATAGCGATAATTTTCGCAAAATGCGGTCGCAATTGAAAGAAAAACCGCATTTCGCGCAGGCACCCATACGGCTTTTGCAGTTTCACGCACTACCGAATAGTCTTCTAGCGTCTCTTGGGTGAGCTGTGGCAGTTCGTTGTTATCGGTGAGTGCTCCCCCAAAACTCGTATACCACGGCAATTCGATGACGTGATGGCTCACGCGGTACGTCGCGCATATTTTGGAAGCAAATTCGATTTCTTTACTACGCGCCTTCTGACCGTAATCGAACGTGAGGCATTTAATACTGTCATAGGCGTCATACGCGAGTTTGAAGGATACTACCGAGTCCAAGCCTGCTGACAGCAAAACTAGGGCTCGTGACATTTTGACGCCTCGCACTCGCAGATTTCTATTAGGCAAAGCATTAATTAAAATTGCCTATTCATTTATTCACATGCACAAAACTGCAGAGATTCTTGTGTCTGGCTATGTACAGGCGGTTGGCTACCGCCTCTATACTAAACGATATGCTGATCATTTGGGCCTCACTGGTTTTGTACAAAACTTGCCTGACGGAAATGTGAGGGTGGTAGCATCAGGCGCTGAGGAGGACCTCGCACGTTTTATTGAAAGGTTGCGAGAGGGCCCACGAGCGGCAATAGTTAAAGGCGTGAAAGTGACGTGGCAGAATGGGGAAAAAACCTACGGAGAATTCGTCATGAAGTGAGCAGCGCTGCGCCACTAGCAGCAGCTACTGCGGCTCGGACTATTTTCGGTGGCCTCGTCCAACTGTAGTTTCGCTCTGTTTCACGCCCAAGTCTTCCATCTTTACAGTTGCGGTCTCCTTCGCTGGTGGTTAAACTGAGGCGTAACGCAAAATTTCGAAAATTCCCGCCCGGCTCTGCGGCCTACTCCGTCCAGATGAGGTTTGTCTAGCTTTACAGGGAATCTCACGCACTAATGAGTCTATGAGCGCGAAGCTAATCTGGGAGCTGAAGTCTGCTCTCTCTCGTATCGTCGCACCGTTTTTTGGGCACGTCAGCACGTTGGTCATCAAGCGTCTAAGAAGAGACGAATGCAAGAACTCTGCCAATTCTCAGCTGCTTTTCTAGGACGGCAGTGGTGTGTGCAATACTCCACGGATTACGCCCATCGTCGCCGGGGATCAGTCATTATGTCGACAAGCGTCGCTTTTTTCGCGGAGAGAGCATTTTTCAACGCCTCTTTCAGATCTTGAGGGTCGTCAACCGTAAATCCTTCCCCTCCGCAGGAGTCTGCATAGCGCGCAAAATCGATCCTGTGCAAGTCAGTTGCAAAATGCGGGACGCCGGCTTCATCCTGCTCGTGTTCAATCATGGCGAGCTTGGCGTTGTCGAGCAATACAACGGTTAGGGGCAGCTCGTTAGCTACGGCAGTGGCGAAATCGCCCATTACCATCGTGAAGCCCCCGTCGCCGGTCGTACAGACCACTTGGCGGGCAGGGCACACTAGTTGTGCAGCCAGCGCTGCGGGCAGGCCAAACCCCATAGAGGCGACATATCCGGATATTAAGATTTCTTGATCTGTTGCCACGAAGTTGCGCGCAAACCAGAGCGTATTATCTCCGACATCGTTTGCAATGATGGCATCACGATCGATAACCTCTTGCAGCGCGTCCATTATTTGTGGCCCTCGCACAGGGGATGCGTCTGAAGCGATTTCTTGCTGCTTTTTTTGCTCCCAGCGTTTCTTGATGCGGGCCACCTGATCCAAGTAGCCATCCGCGTGCTTATCACTCACTTTCTCGTGCAACGCAGGCAGTACCATCGCCGCGTCTCCGACGAGTCCGACGCTCACGGGGAACTTCCGCCCAATCATGATTGGCTCAAGGTCAATTTGAACTTGCGGTATGTACGACGGCACGGCGGTGTTATCTGAATAGGAGCATCCAACAGTGATCAGCAAATCCGCGCCAAACACCACCCTCTTCGCGGGATCGGTGCCGATGTTCCCCATTACGCCTAGGGCGAGAGCGTGATCCTCTGGAATGATGCCTTTGGCTTTGTAGGTCGTGGCAACTGGAGCATCGATCTTTTCCGCTAGTCGTAAGACAGAGTCTCTTTGTCCTCGAGCACCGTATCCAACGATCAAGACAGGCCGTTCTGCCACATCAATCGCATTCGCTGCGACGGCAATCAGCTGAGGATGAGGCATGAGTCGCAAATCGGGCAATCGTCCCTCTTTCGGCTTCGTTTTCACGTTGGGAAGCACGGAGAGCGTCTGCACGTTCGTTGGTATGCCCAGATGAGAGACACCGTGCCCGACAATCGCTCGCTTCATGGCTAACGTGAGAAGCTCGGTTACTTGCTCTGGTGCGTCAATAACCTCATTGAAATCGGCGACTGCCTCAAAAAGGGCGTGCTGATCGATCTCCTGGAACGATCCCAAGCCCAAGAACTGCAGCCCAACTTGTCCGGTGAGGGCCAACACCGGCGCGTGATCCATTTTTGCATCATAGAGCCCGGTGACCAAGTTCGTTGCTCCTGGCCCGGCTATGGAAAGGCAGACTCCTAAGTCGCCGGTGAGCTTAGCATAAGCAGACGCCATGAAGGCGGCGACTTCCTCGTGCCGCACGAGCACAAAACGTATCTGGTCGCTTCTCCTCCTGATTGCATCAACGATTTGAAGCGATGTCTCGCCGGGAATTCCGTAAACCTGCTTTACGCCCCATTCAACGAGCTGCTCGACGATTACGTCGGCCACCAGCCGCTGGGGCTCGCCTACTGCCGTCTCACCACTCACGTCTGCAGTGCCTCCTTTCGGGTGTCGGCTAAACGCCGATGGCTCGCTGTCTCCGTGCTAAACCGCCACAAGCTGATCGCGCGGAGCCCGATGCCCAGTTTCTCCAAGCAGCTGCGACTACTTAAAGATTGCACGTTGAAGAATCCCGACAAGCAACGGCTTTGGCACCAGACAACAATTACCACACGAAGATCGCTATAAATTCCTTGTCCGACGCTGCCGCCATAGCTTACTCTGGATTGCACGCTTGCGCTTGACGCGATTTCGGCTCAATGGCGACGGCTCTGAGGCCTGAGCAGAATCACGTCATCGCCGGATAAACCGCACCTGAAAGTTCGCTCGTGTCGGGCGTTAGAGCAACCAAATCGTGCACGTCCAACCTGTGAACGTCATCCTTGCCTACCGCCCTCGAAATATCGGCAAGCTCCAATGTTGAAACGCGAATGAAATTAGCAAGC
Source organism: Methanomicrobia archaeon (assembly GCA_015661395.1). Classification (GTDB taxonomy): domain Archaea; phylum Halobacteriota; class Bog-38; order Methanoflorentales; family Methanoflorentaceae; genus Methanoflorens. The sequence continues at coordinate 60,026 of JACWML010000002.1, forward strand.
TTGCGGGCGCCGCGGTCGATGTTGAATCGCTTGACGAGATCGGGGTCCTGCGTCGTTGTGCCGGTGGGGCATTGGTTGGTCTCACATATGCGGTAGTATTCGCAGGACATTGCCCAGAGCGCAGCTGTTGCGATGTAAACCGCGTCCGCCCCTAACGCTAAGCACTTTGCAAAATCACCGGACGTGCGCAATCCTCCTGCCGCGATCAGCTCCGCGTGTGGCCGGTACCCAACTTCCTCGAGATACTGATGAGCCCGGGGCAAAAAGTTGATGAGGGGGAGCCCGAAGTTGTCTCGGATATGGCCAGGGGGGGCGCCGCTGCCCCCTCCAAACCCGTCAACGACGATGTAGTCTGGCTCCGCATAAACGATTACGTCGAGGTCTTTCTGGACGTGTCCGCCCGCAAACTTAATGCCCACTGGCTTGCCCTCTGTTGCGTCTCGGAGCGTCTCTATCTTCTGCTTGAGATCTTCGGCGCTATTAACATCTGGATGCCGCGCGGGGCTTCGCGCCTCGGTGCCGACAGAAATGCCGCGCGTTTTGGCGATGAGTTCGGTAACTTTACTCGCCGGAACAAGGCTTCCTGTGGCAGGGTACGCAGACTGACTGATCCGAAACTCGATCATGTCGGCTTGTTTAAGCCGTTCATCCCAGACGCCAAAATGGCCGGTCGAGTATTGCAGCGTGAGGTACTTAGCCGATTCTCGCTCTTCGTCGAGCATACCGCCCTCGCCGGTATTTGCCGCCGTGCCTGCGAGTGTTGACGCTTTCGCAAGGGCGATCTTCTGTTCTTTATTCAGAGCACCAAAACTCATTCCCGAGATCATGATTGGCGTTTCGAGCGAAATCGGCTTCTTTGAGCGTTTGCCTATCGTGGTGGTGGTGTTAACTGGTTCTTCGGAGTCTAAGGGGAGGAGGTACAGCTGAGCCGGAAGGAAATTGAGCATGTCGAAGCTTGCCCGGATCTGCTTCATCGATCCCATACCTTCCCGAAGTGATTTATTCAGCGTTGCGGTCTTTTTAACGTCAAGAATTTTCTTGTACTCCAAAGGATGCTCGTAATACGTCATTTCTCGCATGATTACCCCTCGGCTTCTGCGCCGCTTATCAAAGTGGCCGAGTTATATTTATTGCTTTCTAAACCCTATAATGGAGCGGAATACCCAGGAAACCCGGCAGGAGCTTCACGATTCGAGAAGTTTCCGCACGTTGTTGACCGACCACGCGGAGGCGGCACATGGCAGGCAGTACGAGACGAAACAGGTTGGCTGAGAGTAGGCGTCGATTGACGAAGCTGGTGATCATCGCAGCTTTGATTCAATATAGACTTCAGATAGGCGACATTGACGTTGGGAAAGTTGTCCAAGACGACATCGAAGAGGCAGCAGATCTCGCTAAACACGGTTCAGTCCACGTACCAACCGTCGTAATTAACGTCCAGCAATTCGACCGTTTCGAGCGTTACGTTCCTGCTTGGTCGCCTTTGTCTATCGAAACAGGTGTTTTGGACGTTCTCGCCATGCTCGATAGCGGAGAGATCGTCATCGGTTTGCCATATGACACGGAAAAACGATGTATCGTGATCCCAAGCAGGATAGCAAAAGAGTTTACGGAGCTGAAAGCGCCAACTGCGTGAGCGACGTGCATGAAGCGCACAAATTACAAGCGGGCTGAGCTTTTGGCCAATGGCCCTCCCTCTGTGCGCTCTCAAGTGAAGATGAACCACCACAAAGCACAACGGTCGTTACAGGAAGATTTATGTCTTCCGCGCTCTTCGTAGCAAGCGTGCGGAAGGCTATCGTGCTAACGCTATGCATCTTATCGTGCTGCTGCCTCGTCAGCGGTTGCACGGGCAGTGCGCCGAATCAGACTGCAAGTAGCCAGGGATCAAACCGTCTCCAAGCATCGCAAATCTCCGTGAGTTCGGCTCTGACGGCGCTCGACGAGCCGGTGTCTATTCAAGCGACCTTGAAGGATGGGAACGGGCGGCTCTTGGATGGCAAGACAGTCGAATGGTTCATTGATGGCGCGTCAGTTGGAAAAAGCCAAGTTAAGAATGGGGCCACGATGATGAACCTAACGAGTGAGTACGTCGACAACTTAGGCATCCAAGCACATCAGGTGCGGGTGAGTTTCTACGGAGACCAAAGTTACGAGAGCAGCACCGCCACTTCGTTTTTGCAGATTACCGCGACCGGGGCGCCAGAGGGAACAACTTTGACCAATTCAGCCTCGAGTGCCGTTTGAGCGTTCTTGCCAAGCCTCGAGTGCGAGCTAGCTCCGATTTGCGTCGCGTGCTGCAGCTCCGTTTCTAGTGCAACAAAATTGAGGCGCCGAACACGTACGCAAGCTCGACGTATTACGACGGGAGTAGATCCGCGCGTCGTTGACCGTCAGTCGATCTTCGTTTCGTTTACGTATCGAGAAAAGTTCGGGTTTCTGAGATCAATGAGATCTAGAAAAGTCTCAAAATCTTCCTCAAATTCAAGCCCAAAGAGCTCGGTCTCAAAGGTCGATGCTTGACAATTCATTTCTCGTAATAGGATTGTAGCTCCTATTTAAACCTTTTCTTTTGCTTAGAAGACAAAAAAACGGCGCTGTAGTGTCCATACCGGCAGATCCAGCACACAGAACACCCAAGCGCCAACGCCGCACTCCACTGGAAACATTGCTATGCGCGCGGACTGGCTAAACGCGTTGCAGTAGCGGCTCATAGTGCATCCCAGGCAGTTGGACGGCAGCGAAGGTTATATACAAAGTACGCAGGTTCATGGTTAATGAACCCAGAAATAGACCTTAGTCAGCTCGTCGACGAGTTTTTGCGATTTGAAAAGTACGTGGAAGAATCCAAACTCTACGAACGCGTGGTCGCCGCACCGTCGTTGTCAGACGATCAGCTATTTCTTGAGCGGGACTGGCAACGGTTCGTGGCGTACAAGTATAATCAGGTGGGCATGCGTGATGGTCTCCAAGATGCGATACGGAACGGTTACGTTTTGCTGCTCGAGAAGCTCACCGAGCTGGCCCAGCAGGCCGGTTCGCAGCACAGTGGGCTCGACGAAGAGTAACAACGACGTGCTAAGGTCAGTGTTTCGCGTCTTGTAGCGAGGGTAACGTCGCCTTTTTCGCGTGCGAATGCTTCGTAGCTCGCGCTATCCTTGATTTTCCCTCGGTTGTTTACGCTCAAATTGGCTCAAACCTAAATACGTGGCGGTGCTAGATTGCCAATAACTTACCACCGAGGCAAACAGAATGAAGGTAGAGAAACTTAGGTACCTCTTTGAAGCGGTCCTTTCGAAAATGAAGAAGGAGCTGCAAAGTTACGCGTGGCTCTTTTGCGCTGAACGCGGTTATTGCATTAACGATTCACTCCTGTTCGTGGACGACGCAGGACTTTTGCCGGCAATTCGCGTCGCTTTAACCCCAGCGTTACGGTACGAACTGCCGCAGCTTGCGCACCTTACCGCCGAACTCGAGAATGACCTTACCAACATCGTCTTCGACTACGCCTATAATACGAGGCACAAGATAGGCGCTGAAGATCTGAAGACGATCGAGCATATTCCGTATGTCAGCGAGCACGTTTGGCGGCTGATGACCGCACCACAAAACTAGTCTGGCCTCTATTCGACGCACGTGTCTGGGCCGCCCAATTCATTCTGAAACGACAGAGCTTTTTTCAGCGCTCACGTCCTCCGGCGCTAATAGAAATCCTTTTATACAGTTTAATATCATTGCGTGACGGAAGTAGGTTTCCTACTTCTTACTTTCCGCACACGTGAGATTGTGTATTTGAACACGGAGGAACACATGGTTATTGCCGTTCTCAATTCGGGAGATACCGCGTGGATGCTTATGTCTACGGCTCTCGTAATGTTGATGACGATTCCTGGATTGGCCTTGTTCTATGCCGGGCTCGTAAAAAAAGAGACCGTCTTGAATACCCTCTTCCTGTCTTTTTCGGCGTACGCTATGGTGAGCATCATCTGGTTCGTTTATGGATACCCCCTGGTGTTTGGCCCTGACGTGCACGGGTTTATCGGCGCTCCAGGAGACTTCTTCTTCCATAATGTGGTGGAATCGAATACGTTGGTTGGGTCGATACCAACGAGCGTTTACGCGGCTTTCGAAATGACGTTCGCGGCGATCACCGTAGCACTTATCTCTGGCGCGATCATCGGACGGATGAAGTTTAGCGCGTGGATGCTGTTTGTTCCGCTGTGGGCCACCTTTGTCTACCTTCCTGTCGCTCACTGGGTATGGGGCGGTGGGTGGCTCGCACAACTCGGCGCCCTTGATTTCGCTGGTGGCACCGTCGTTCACATCAACAGCGGCGTTGCGGCGCTAGCCCTCTGCTTGGTGCTCAGAGGCCGAAAAGACCGGAGTATGCTGCCACACCAGCTCGGATATGCCATCATGGGTGCCGGTCTGCTTTGGTTTGGGTGGTTTGGTTTCAACGCTGGATCCGCGCTCTCTGCCGGGCCGCTCGCCGGCTCAGCGTTCATCGTTACGAACACCTCCGCGGCTGCCGCCATGCTCTCGTGGATGCTGATCGAATACCTTCGATTCGGCAAAGCGACCATGTTAGGCGCAGCCTCAGGCATTGTCGCGGGCTTGGTCGCGATCACCCCGGCGGCGGGATTCGTCAACATCCCCGCTGCTATTGTGATTGGCTTTGTCACCTCCATTGTGTCTTACACGGCGATTTCCTTCATCAAGCCGCGGCTCGGCTACGACGATGCGCTCGATGTGTTTGGCATTCACGGGCTCTCAGGCATTTGGGGCGCACTCGCCGTCGGGATCTTCGCGAGTCCATTTATTAACGCGGCGGGAACTGGCCTTGCGTACGGCAATCCTGGACAGCTGGAGATACAGGCCGTGGCGGTGGCCGCAACGTTTGCGTACTCCTTCGTGGTCACGTTGATCATCGCTAAAGCGATCGACCTTACCATCGGGCTGCGCGTGAGTGAGGAGCAAGAGGCCCAGGGCTTAGATCAGGCACTGCACGACGAGGCTGCGTATCACATATAACCCTCAGGCGCGTATGCGTTAGCAAGGATTTGACAGAGGTGAAAAATGAAGAAGATCATGGCTATAGTCAGACCAAATAAGCTCGAGGTCATCAAAGAGGCGCTCGACGATATCGGCTGTCCCAGCTTGACCGTCACGGAAGTGAAAGGCCGCGGCCGGCAAAAGGGGATTACCGAAATCTATCGGGGTCGCGAATACGCGATCGACCTGCTGCCGAAGCTGGAAATCAACATCGTAATCCCCGACGGTGCTGCCAGCAAGGTGGTCGATACAATAGCGAAAGCGGCACGCACGGGCGAAATAGGCGACGGCAAGATATTCATAATGGATGTCGAACAGGTCGTGCGGATTCGGACGGGCGAGCGAGACCACGACGCGATTTAGGCGGCACGGCTGGTGATGGCGTGCCCATCACCTCTCATTTTTTTAATCGGGTGCGTTTTCTCCGTTCCAACGGCGCGCTGCGCCACGCTGCTTGTTACATCGCTCGAGTTTCGGTGCCTAAGCTGAAAGAGCGATCAACAACGTCAACTGGTTCGAGGACCCAGACCCCCTTAAGGTCGACGGTACGTGCCCGTAATTCATCGAGGAACTTCTCATATAGTGGACCAGTAGTTTGAAACTCTATAACGGAGCAGATGACTTGATAAGCGATTTCACGCTCTCCGCTTGTTGAGACGCACAAGATAGATACCAAGCTGTTGGTCTCCATATGGCGCATGAGCTCCTGGTCGATTTGTGCCCCTCCCGGCTGGGCGAGCAAAATGATGTTTGCCTCAGGCGCCTTCACTCCTCGAATACTTACGAGGCTGATTGTGCCGTCAAGGGCAGTCGTTGCGAGCGTCGTAGTCGCGCTGCGATCGTTGAGCAACCGTATTGCTTCATCGGGAAGATTCATGTCGAAAACAGCCTTACACATCACCGAGCGCACTGCGCTAGTCTTTGTCTAGTTCAGAGACGTATAACACATTGTTGCCGCGCAGAATAAGCTTACCGAACGCCACTCGCCGGTGATTTCTGCACAACTCGGCTTCGTCAAGAGAGATGTTCCAGTGCGGGTCGTACCCCAAAAACGTTCCTGTAAAAACCTGCGCGCCCTTCAACCGTACGGTGACATTCTTGCCGATGTTGCGAGACAACACCTCAAAAGGTCTTTTGGTCTGCGTCATACTCTGTCAGCACCGCTCAGTAGCCCACGGATTGAGCGGATCACTCGCGTTAAGACTCTTCGTCCACCTACATAAAACATGGTGCTCCCAAGGTCTGCATAATCTTTATCTCCTGAAATAGGAGAGTGATAGAAGATGCTGAAGCTTTTTGTTGTCTTAGCTTCGATTTTGCTTATCGCGGTCTCCGTAGGCTGTCTGCAACAAACGAACACGAACGCGCCGTTATCGACCTCCGTAGCGACGACAACGCTAACGATCAGCGCACCAAGCGTCAACCAGAGCGAATATGCAACGTTTGCGTGTCAGCTCAACGTGACGCGCGGCCAAGGCTTGAACAACAAAGAGATCCACTGGTCTATCGACAATGTAGACAAAGGGACGACGAGCACCATATGGGGGTACGCGTCGTTGAACTTGACCATATCCGAGACTCAAGGCTTAGCGATCGGCAAGCACGTTCTCACGGCTTCTTTTGACGGTGATTCCGACTACACGCCGTCGCACGCGACGACGACGTTTCAGGTGCAGGTCGCCCCGACGCCTAGCGCGTCCCCTCGGGCTGCGACGCAAAACGCATCAGTGACGCTGAGCGTGCCTTCAACGGTGCAACCGGGGGATGCCACTCTTACCGGCACGTTTTCAGGAATGACGAGCGGCGCGTCTCTCTACGTACTGGTGAAGCCCACCGGGAACGACACGTGGATTGTGCAAAACTTCCCGCTGACTTATGTCAACGGCACGTACGCCGACCACGTGTATTTCGATACACACGGGAACAATAACAGTCAGCAGTTTGACCTGCTGGCCGTCATCACCTCGAACACTCTTAACACCGGAGATAGCATCAAGAATCTGCCAAAAACGCTCGCGCAAGACCACGTGACTACTACGGTGCAGTGAAGCTCCGCCTGGCGACGTATTTTTCCGCAGATGCTACCGTCGACTGTATTCTGCATCCATTGCGGCCCAACGCGCGTGCCGACTAGCTTTCAACGCGTGTGTTACTAACATCACAAATTATAAATAAAAACAGCGCGAGCATAAGCCATCATTAATAATGATATTTAGACGCTTAGCCTTTAAGGCTGGACCAAGGTGGCCTTCAAAAGGGGTGTAGGACATTGGCAAACCGTTACGAATGGACTGTAAAGACCGTGAATGACCGAGAGATCATCGAAAAGCAGTGGCCAGGCAACATGCCGAACTATGAACAAGCCTGCGCCGAATTTCGCTTTGAAGACGTCGAAAAAGAGTTTACGTGGTACGATACAGGCCGCGTGAACCTCGCGCACGAGGCGATCGACCGGCACGCCGAGGGATGGCGGAAGAACAAGGTAGCTCTCTACTCCGATGGTCCTGACGGCGCGCGCAAGTACACGTTCCTCGATTTAAAGCTGCTATCGAACCAGTTCGCCAACGTGTTGAAGAGTCTGGGCATCGCCCGGGGAGACCGTGTCTTCACGTACATGGGGCGTTACCCTGAGCTCTACATCGCGGCCATTGGCACGGTCAAGAACGGTTCCGTCTGGGGGCCACTGTTTGGAGGATTCCGGGCTGAGGCCGTCATGGACCGGCTGGAAGACAGCGGCGCAAAGGCCCTGGTTACAACCCCCGATCTCAAGTCGTCGAGTGTCGACGAGATCGTCGATAACCTTCCTGAGCTCGAATACGTGATCGTCGCAAAGTCGGAAGGTGCAGAACTGACCGGCGACCGCACGATCAGCTTCGAAGAGGAGATGAAGGACGCCTCAACGACGCATCAAACGGAGTGGATGAACCGGGAAGACCCCGTGATGATGCACTACACCTCAGGAACGACCGGCAAAGCCAAAGGGGTTGTACACGCCCATAATGCGATGATAGGACACTACATCACGACGCGGTACGTGCAGGACGTCACCGAGTCTGATATCTACTGGTGCACGGCGGATCCAGGATGGGTGACCGGCACGTCGTACGCGTGTTGGGGTCCGTGGCTGAACGGCACGTCGCAGGTCTCGTACAGCGGCCGGTTTGACTCTGCCACGTGGTACGGCATTATCGACAACTATCAGATCACCATCTGGTACACCGCACCGACGGCGCTCAGGCTCCTCATGAAAGACGGGCTTGACGTCGCAAGCAAGTTCGATTTCGGCAGCCTGCGGTACATCACGAGCGTCGGTGAGCCGCTCAACCCCGAAGTAATACGCTGGGGGCTCAAGGCGTTCAGGCTGCCCATCCACGACACCTGGTGGATGACTGAAACGGGTCAGATACTCATCGCAAACTATCCGTGTATGTCCATTCGGGAGGGCTCAATGGGACGTCCGTTTCCGAGCATCACGGCGTCGATCGTCGATGATGCGGGCAATGAGCTCCCTCCGAATAAGCCGGGGAATCTTGTCATCAAGCCGCCGTGGCCCGCACTCTTGCGCAGCATCTGGAGAAACGAGGAGAAGTACAAGAGCTACTTTGAGATTCCAGGCTGGTTTAAAACGGGCGACAGCGCGTTTCGCGACGAGGATAACTACTTCTGGTTCATGGGTCGCGTCGACGACGTCATAAAGACCTCGGGAGAACGCGTGGGCCCGTTTGAAGTGGAGAGCGCCCTTGTTGAGCACCCGGCCGTCGCTGAAGCGGGCGTTATCGGAAAGCCCGACGCGCTGCGCGGCGAGATCATCAAGGCGTTCGTGAGCCTCCGGGCAGGACAGATGCCGTCTGAAGACCTCAAGCAAGACATCTCGCAGTTTGTTAAAAAGCACTTGGCAGCTCACGCGTTTCCGCGCGAGATTGAGTTTATGGAAAAGCTCCCGAAGACCCGAAGCGGCAAGATAATGCGCCGGGTGCTGAAGGCACAAGAGCTCGGACTGCCTATGGGAGACCTCGCCTCACTCGATGAGGACTGAGCGTCTGCTCCCTTTTTTCTTGTTCTCACATCCTTAAGTATTAGCCGGGTCTTTTGCCGTATAGGGTTATGGCGGAAACCGAAGCTGGCATAACTGAGTTTCGCGTTACGCTGCGCGACCACGAGCGCCGTCAGCCACAGCTGTCTAGAGTCCAGCAGCTGATCAAAGATCGCATTCACCAGTCGGCGGACTTGAGCGACACCTACTACGCCCCGTTGGACGCCTATGCCGAGCTCGAAGCGACGTGGTCGGCTGCAGACGGAACGCTCAGGGTGGTGAAAACGATCCCTGCGGATGCTGTGGCCGTGCTCCACTGCAGCACCTACGTGAAGCGTTTTGACTACGCGAGAGAAGAGCTCAACATCAAGTCGATTATACTGAGCAAAGGGTACGACATCGGCGTTTGTACGGGGCGAAGCTTTGTCAAATACTACTGCAGCGATCTCATCTACATGGACCGCTTTTTCAGCTACCGCTTTGGGGACAGGAAGTACTGGTTCATCTGCTATCTGAGCTCTCTCGACGATGCTGAACTCATCAGCGACAAGTTCTCTGAGCTTTTTGGCGCACGTCGCGGGCCTAAGGTGTTTGCGTGGCTCGAAGAAGAGCTCAGCTTGGGAAGGGCTCGCAGATATTACGCGTGACCCGAAGGTGCCTGTTGCAGAGCTGTAGCCGGCGGGACAACCTTATAGTCCGGACGCTGTGGTGCACTGGTCGCCGGACTGGCGGCAAAAACAGGCGTGGCTTTTGATTTGGGCAGGTCTCCGCCTATGTCGATGGAACGGCCTTAGTTAACTTCGCGCGACGCAGCGGAGGCGTCGAACGCAGGTTCGCTTTAAATAGACGGCTCGCCACATTTTTATGGACGAACTTGATTGGTGATATGTATGGACGACTGGAAAAAAAGACTCGATGACCTCTTTCAAAAGAAGGCAGCCTACGAACAAAAATTGGTCGAAGACAGACAGAGAGCTGCCACCGCACACGCCCAGCAATTCTCACTCGTTGCGGCACTCTTCGATTCGACGATCAATCCGGCATTTGAAGCGGTACGGTCGGAACTGATGAAACACGGATCCGAACCAAACATCGTTCTCGCGCATCCGTCAGCCAGAGCCGGTTCCCGACTGGCCAGTGCAATTGAGATCGACGAGGGGTTGACCCGGTTCGGTTATGAGATTTATGCCTTGATCTCCCCGACGGGGTACAGCTTGAATACGCGCGCACAGATAGACAACTACGAAACCGCCCGGCACGACCTCACGCAAAGCCTCCTACCTAACACAATTTCAAAAGGCGACATTATCAATGACGTCGTCGATCGGTACGTGAAGGCCATAATACCACAGGTATAGCGGTGCATCCCCCCGCACCCGGCCGCTTGAACGGACGAATCCGTGCCGTTGCTGCCGAGAGGCTGCGGCTGAGCAGTAGAGCGTGGGACTGACGAGCAGAAGGCCAAAACACTCGTTGTAACGGGTACACACACCCCATGACTGATGCGGCAAGAAATAAGTGGAATTCAGAGTCCGGCCCCGTAACGGTCGTGATCAGGCGCAGAATCAAATCGGGCTTTGCTCAGGCATATGAGGCGCTAGAAAAAGAGATCTCAACCGATGCTGCTGCACAAGCAGGGTATCTTGGCTCAACTTTTTTGCGCCCGGAAGGCGGCACTGACCGAGACTTTGTGACAATCGTTCGGTTCGATAGCTACGAGAGCATGATGCAATGGGAGCACTCCGCAGCCGGCAAGGCCTTGATCGACCGCGCTGATGCTATGAGCGAAACTCCGGCCAACATCCGCAGATCCGCGGGATTGTCTTTCTGGTTTACTTCGCGGCATCCTTCGTCTCCGTCACGCTGGAAGATGGTGCTGCTACTCACCGTGAGCATCTTCATATTGGCTGAGATTATGACACCTCTCCTTAATCCTGCTCTTGGTCTCTTGCCACAGCCCCTTGCGCTGTTTATTTCTTTGGGAATACAGATTGCCCTGCTTACGTATTTTGTGTTGCCGTGGCTCACTACATTACTCGCGAAATGGCTTTACGACGTGCCACAATCCAAGGGATAAGCAGCGTTGAAATGCGCGGCGGTAACTGATGTTTAATATTGGTTCATCTGCTATTTGAGCCCCTCACCGAGCTGGACAAGCAGGGACACAAGATGGCCATCGCCTACGTGCTTGGCAAGTTTGCCGAACACAGCAGCGACTTCAGCTGGATTGAGGTCATCGAGGGTGGCCTGTTTGAGTACTTCGAGCGCCTCACCCTTACCGACTTAAAACCCCAAATCTTCGAGAGGATCAAGGAAAACGATGAGACGTTTAACGAGCTGAAGACAGAGGTCTACGCGCGCTTTAAGCCCCTTACCTCTGATCTAAACGGGCTCGACAAACGGTTTGAAGCGTACCTGTTGGGACCACCGGACACCGTCAGCAGGAAGGTGCTCGAGGCGGCCCACTTCTACGCGACCAAGTGGGAGTTTGACATCATCGAACGCGAGAATGCGAGCGATTACGAGATTGACGAGATTCGGCGGGGATTGCAGAGGCGCCAAGAGGCACTCGCTGACGTCGAAGGACTGCGCCACCTCGCCCTTTTCCCGACGTATCGGAGCTTCGTCGATTTGTGCGGGCGCCTGCGTTTTCAAGTACGATGGGGGCAGCTCTACCGAGTCCCGCGGACCTCCGTGCTCGGCCACATGCTCATCGTGGCGATCCTCTCGTATCTGTTCTCACTCGAAATAGGCGCGTGTCCGAAACGCCGCACCAACAACCACTTCACCGGGCTGTTCCACGACCTGCCCAAAGTCCTCACCAAGGACATCATCAGCCCCGTGAAGAGGGCGGCCACGGGCCTCGACCGCTTTGTGAAGAACTTTGAAAGGGAAGAGATGGAGCGCAGAATTTATAGGCCAGAGCTCATCCCAAAGGCGTGGCAACCAGAGATGCGCATGTTTACGGAGGACGAGTTTGTCTCAAAGGTGACAATCGACGGGCAGGTGCGCCACACAACCTCTGACGCGATAACCGCGTCGTATAACGACGAACGCTACAATCCGGTCGACGGCGAGCTCGTCAAAGCTGCTGATGACCTTGCCGCGTTTATGGAAGCCTACTTAGCGCTGCAAAACGGCATTTCGAATGCACAACTGGAGACCGCCGTACAAGATAAGAGACGGTTCTATCGCAATAAGACGATTGCTGGCATTAGCTTCGACAAGGTGTACGCCTCATTTTGTTAGTAGAGCGTGTGAGCAGCTTCTCACCTCGACCACATCTCTGCGCCCATTCTGTAACCTCATAGTCTATGCATAAAGCGGGTCACTGACGCTGTAACTTAGATAAAGACCAGACACCTTATGCATGACTCGTACTACTGTGAGGGCGATGCCGTGCCAGAGGAGGAAATAGATGCGAACCTTGTGCCTCTCGTCAAAGTGCTCAACAGCCTTCCGTGCGTCACCACGGTGTGCTGCTGTGGTGGACATCCCGGCGAACGTGACCACGGGAAGTGGCCAGAAGGAACCTGGTATGTCACGTTAGAGATTGCACAAAAAGAGCAGGGATGGAGCACGCTCGCGTTTCTTGGATGGGCGATCAACCGCGAGTATCGTAAGGCAGGGCATCACGTCTTCTTTTATCCAGACGCATTGCCGCCACGCGCTGTCGGCGGTGAGACCACACTCGGTTTCCAGCTGGAGGGATACCGATATGAGCGTCCTGAAGATCTCGCGAGCTGGATAACGAAGATGCGACACAGCGACGACAGCTTTGCACGTAGTGCACAGGGAAAAGCGCTGCGTAACTAGGAATCAAGTTCGTGCTTACGAGGTCGTGAACGTCATATTGGCTCTGCAATAACCTTTGGAAGGCGCTCCGTTTTTCAGGCTCTTTTTGACGTCTGACGCATATACAGCCGTCCGGAGCAGTGCGACGGGCAAAAAAATGCTAGTAGATTCCCACCGTGGGCATGATGGTTCGTTTCGGGGCTTTCCATCAAGCAGCAGGTGTTTCTTTTTGATGATTTACGCTCATATAACCCTTCTTTTTCGAGATGCCACAGAATCCATGGTCATTGCATAATAGAACGGCACGTCAAAAAAATAAAAGAGCAGTTCACCCACGAAAAATGAGGTTCGCTAGTGTTAGGGCCGGCAAAGCTACTTAATCATTCAAAAGTAACTCTATGCGGTGATATGATTGGCTGAAAAAGAACGCATCTTTGTCGCACCGAATGCATTTTTGTATCACGACAAGAAAAACTACACCATCGAAGTGGAACTTCCCGGGGCAGACAAGAAGGACATCAAAGTTGAAGCTGGGGAGAACGGGTTTTGTCTCTCGGCGCCTCGAGACGATATCGAGTATGCCGGCTGCTGGACACTCTCCCATACGATAAATCCGGAAAGGGCAACGGCCACGTTCGAAAATGGGCTCCTGAAGGTGACCATACCGCTCTCGGAACGGCTTGAGGGCGTCAAGGTACCCATAAAATAGTCCAGCGTATTCGTTGGAGCGCGGCTGATTACCATGCTGCGAAGCTAGCTGTGGCCCGAACTCTGGACAGCCCGTCTTGTTCTACGCGCCGAATTCGAACCGGAGGAAAGGATTAAAAATGAATTGCGAAGAGATATTAGAGGATGTTATAGCCTTCTGTAAGAAGCAGATCGAAGAACTTGAGGATAAGACAAGTGTTAATGACCCAACCGGTTATGATGGTCGTAACACTCGCCGCGGGCTTCGAGACGCGTACGAGAACGTAATAGAGCGCATAGCGATAAAAAGAGCCGTGCAAAAATGATCCACGTCGGTCACGTTTATCAACATTGCCGAGGTGCACAACGGTCTGTATAGCCAATAACGATGTTCTACGGCGCGTGCTCGACCGTTCTGAACGAAAGTTGCGAAGCACAAAATATGAGCGAAACGCCGGCTTTTGACGATTTTGACGAGGCACACGGCTATAAGCGCTTTGGTTTCGGGGCCTCATTGCCTTCGACTAGATTGCCCGACCGCACGTTACAAAAATCCAATTTCGATATGGGACCACGATAGCCTTAAGGAGTCCGACGCATTTTGTTCTGGTGATTAAAATAGACGAACGCGTTTTTGAAAACGTCGGCGATGTTACCTTTTGCCTTGATGAGGTGCCTCATGCCGGTCGTGGTACGGTCACTTTCGCGGTCAAACAAGATGAGCTCTCGGAGTCCTTTGAAGAGCCACGCGCGAGACTTTCCGGATTAGAAGACACCCACGGGGTAATTAGCCTTGAGAGTCAACGAAACCAGGAGTTGATCCACCAGCTCAGTGCGTATTTCATCGCCAAAGAACCCCTCACACTGAAGGGAGAGTTCAAGGACAGGCTCACTGGCACGGTAGCGGCGTGGATGCTCGAGGTGCAGCTGTCAAAAAGGAACTCTTCCGGTTCGCGTCAGGAAGGAACCACTATCTACGAATTTGATTCGGCCCTGGCATCGAAGCACCTTACGGGCGCGCATGACGTTAAGCGATGCTAGCACGATTCAAAAGATGCACTAGCGGCGTGGTCAAAGCCATATCGGGTCACTAATCCGTGCCTTAGTTCTCCTTTTCTTGACGCCTCAGCGTACATTGCAAGAGGCTGGTTTTGAGGCTTTAACGCGCTGCAAAGCTATTTAAGCGTTTGAAGTGAACCTTTCACTGGTGATCATCAATGGCTGAAAAAGAACGGATTCCGGTCGCACCAGATGCAGTTTTTTATCATGATGCGGAAACTTACACTATTGTAGTGGAACTCCCTGGCGTCCACAAGAAGGATATCGAATTTGAAGCGATGGAAAATGGGTTTTGTGTCACGGCACCCCGAGATGATATCAAATATAGCGGCTGCTGGGTACTCACCCACAAGACCCATCCAACAGAAGCAACGGCGACGTTCTCGAATGGACTTTTAAAGGTGACCATACCGTTAGCTGAGCGAGTTGCAGGTTTTATGGTACCCGTTAAATAGACTACCCTTTCGTTCACGCGCTTTTGTTACCCGACGGCGTCGTCCCTGTGTTAGACCTGGAGGGCTCGCAGGCAAAGGGCACGCAAAAGACCGGACGCGTGAATTCTAGATAGCAAGCGACAACGGCGAGAGATAAAAACTTTTTTTTCACCAAATGGAACCGCGACAGCGCTGGTTTGCGATGATCCTAGGCGCTTTCCGGGCGAAGGTCCTGCTACACATTACGAAAGTGAGTAACCCTTTACCATGCACTCGTAGCGGATGAAAATTCGAGTAAAAGGTACTCCATCGGGGATTGACGTGCGAGTTTCCAACGATGTCAGAAAACGTGATGAGATGTCCCTGTTGCAAGACCTGCACGCAGCGAACATCGCGATGCACGGGGTGCGTATACTAAAAAGAGGCCAGGAGGTCCCCCTCGCTACACTCGGGCCTTATTCAGGCGCAAGGACGGAATCAATAACGTGAATCACGCCACTAGTGCATTCAATATCCGCCTGAATGACTATGGCATCGTCCACCGTTAGCTCTTCAAATGCCGCGATTTCATCATCTTCTACCACGGCGTCATCTTCAACGAGCACCGTGTCCTCCTCGATGACCGCTGTCTCTGTTGCAATCGTCAGCGTCGCGCCCTGAACAGTCTTTATTGTCGTCTTTTTCATAAGGTCGGTTGCCATGTGTTTGCCGGGCACTACGTGATAGGCAAGCACTGCAGTAAGCCTGTCTTTGTCTTTTAACAATTCGTCTACCGTACCGGCAGGCAACTCGGCAAACGCGTCATCGTTCGGAGCAAAGAGCGTAAAGGGCCCAGGTCCGCTCAAGGTATCGACGAGGCCGGCTGCCGCCTTCACTGCTGATACCAGCATTGTGAAGGAACTATCATCGATTGCTGTCTCTACAATGTTTTTCATATTTCCCTACTTCCTTTTTCACAAGCGTAGCAGGTGGAATGCATCATGTGCATCCGCGTCCTGCTAAAGATCCTCTATCTCCATTTAAGCTTACGCTATTGAGAGCAAATGGTCTTGCAATTCGAGGCCGCAAAGCGAAGCAGCAGCTGTCCATGAAGGGTCTTGAGCGATTTTTTGGGCTTCTTTGAGGCGTTTCGGATTACAAGTCTAGCGGAAGGACAGCGACAGCAGAACATTTCGGTATTCTGTTAATAGCGTTATGAATAGCGTCGTTTTTTTTACCTGAAAGTGGCCAACGAACATACTACGAGCTGAGCCGCGAGCGTGAGGCTCACAACGGAAGAAAAAGCACAATCAAACACGCGCGAATCATCAACAAAAAAGTGAGGGTAGACTCTATAGGGTATGCGAATAGCGAAAGTGATCCCTCCCAATGGTGCGTTTGAGAGCCAAGGCGAATTCGCCCGATGCTTCAGAGCAGAGGTTTTTCTGCCCCGAAAGCTCTACTCCAAAAGCCATTGGGAGTTACCTTTTCCTCCACACATCCTATAGAGCGTACATTAACTGTACGCGCCTCTTCGATTTATACCTTTCATAGAAGCGAGCGCAATGCACGGGTGGCAAGAAAATCCATACTAGGAAAAAAGCGCTTTCGCTTTTGATTGCTATAAAGACTAGCGGCCGGGGGTTCCTCACAACTAAACTCTGCAACGCCTATCTTGCATGAAAATGCAAGCTCGGTTCATTTATCAGTGCAAAGACGCCCTCATTAGGAAGGCGTACAGCCGGAAACATGAGTGCCAACCAGCTACTGTGCCGCTCAAGTGGGATTCTCCTGCGCACAATCGTAGTTTAGAGCAGTTGCTGACGTGCGTTTTGGCTCCGGCTCCGAAAACTACCCCTGCAAGCGTGCCAAATCCCTCCAGACGCGAGCAATTGCATACTGCGGAACTATTTCAGTCGATTCGCTCTAAGAGATATTTTGCGCGGTTTTGGCTGCAATCAAAGCCTTCGAAATTGGACTATTTTGGACGGAGACTAAGCGAAGAAACGCTTAAAGCGTACCCCCACGTTATAACGTGTCGAGCATGGGTCTACTCAATTCAGCAATTTTGTTGATAGCTTTTGTCTTCCTGCTATTCACATTCTGGCCGGGAGCACTCCTTGTAGTCGTGGTGTGGGTGTATTTGCAGTTTATCCGAAAACCCCGGACCGCGAGCACGCCGGAAGGAGAGCGATAGCGCGCCACGACAGAAAAAGGAAACCAGGCGTTATCAGCATTTTTGTTGCTCAATGTTTTGTATCCCCTGGCTATCCCCACTGTAAAACAGCAATGTTTTTTCATATTGGTTGACGGCATAATCTCAGGCATACGCTAACGGTCGCGCGAAAAGGCAACAAATGTCAGTTTGAAAAAAATTATATATTATTGATGGAATAAAAACTAATGTTAAATATTGCTGCGGTTGCTTGTACGGGTCGAACGGACACGTTGCCGGCAAAGCAGTTTCTTAACAGTCTAATTGCTACGGCAAAGCACGCAAAAAAATCCAGAGCGTAAACCTTAAATCTAGTGTGTTCTATGTCCAGTGGCAGTGAGTGAAAAGATGATCGAGATTGATACCGTAGTACAGGAAACCGCATACTGCGAGCGGTGCGGCAGTCCAATTATTATCAAGACGTGGTTTGCTAAATTGTGTCACGAGTGCTCACGTGCTGAGTTTAAGGAGCACTTCGAATCGTTCGCATCGTGATCGGAAGTCGCATACAGCGGCTTCGCTTTTTTGGGTGTCCGGCTTCGCTAGCCTTGGCGATAGCCGGCGCGCTACCCTTTGTGCTCCAAACGTCTTCAGTTGCGTGAAAAACGGCAACAACCCTTTTAAATCGCCGCGTCGTGCTTCACTCGGTGAATATGAAAGACACAGAACTGATCAACGAATGCAAAGCGACCGGGCGTGCGCTCAACTACGAGGTCCAGTCGGCCGTCGACATCGGAGCGGGCGAAATCGACGTCATCTGGACTAGAAAAGACCACGCAAATCTCCCGACGTTCAAGCTCGGATTCTTCTTCTGTCCCACCGGCGAGGTCCCCACGGACTTCCTCACGCAGAGCGTCGCAAAGGCGCTGCTGTCGGTGTGTGACAAAGCGATCTTCCTCGTGCACGATGACGGCTCATTGAAGTCGGTGAAAGGCAAGATTCACGCGCTCGATTCAATCGGTGGCGTGCTGCAGCTTAAGAAATATGCCCACGCGATTACCTCAGATGAGCTGCTCGGAGGGATCAGGTAAGAGGTGGAAAAATGCGTATAGAACGCGGCAAACAAGTAAATCTAAAGGAGCTTAACGAGGATCTGTACTTGGAAGCGAACACCCAGCTGTACCCTGTAAACAAGGATGCAACGATCAACGTCTACGGCATTTTGACGACTGAGAACAACGTCGTAATCAACGGCTCGATTGAGTGCTCTGAAGCTAGTTTCGGCGATAACTGTCACGTCAAGGGAACGGTAATTACCGGCGGGATCAAGACAGGGAGCGGATTCAAGGCGCATCACGTTGAAGCCGGAGAACAAGCTGATATCGGCAGCGACTCACAAGTCAACAAGATCGACGCGGTTGGCGACGTGACGATCGGCAGCAATTCGCGCGTCCGGCACGCGATCAGCGAACGTGGCCAGATTATTCTCGGAGCGGGCGCGGTCGCAGACGTCGCAGAGGCGGCTCAAGGCACAAAAACAGCGTAGCTCAATCAGAGAAAGATCTTCATCAGGTCGTGCGCGACGTCAACCCTTCCGGGGAACCTCTCCTTGACGACGTCGACCATAGCATCCTCATACCCGCTCGCGTGCGGATAGAGATGGGTAAGCACGACGCGGTCGATGTTCTGGTCATATATGAGGTCGCGCAGCTTCGCTGGCGTCGTGTGGTTCGAGACCGACGCGTACGCATCAGGGAACGAACACTCGTGTATTAGCACGTCAACTTCGCCGTGACACAGATCCCGGACGCTCTCCGTGGGTTCGGTATCCCCTGAGTACACGAGTGTCGACGTCGGTGTTTGCATCCTGTACGCAATTGACGGAACGCTGTGCTTGGTCGCGCGAACTGAAGCCACTCCGTTTCCAACGCGAATGCTGTCGCCATCCTCTAGCTCTGTTACGTCGACATCGACCGTGAGATAGTCATAAAGCTCGAGCAACTGCGCTACGTGGTGTTGCGTGCCTATGGGACCATACACGTTCATCGTCCCCACCTGCACGTCTGAATCGAGGGCGGTCACTTGCTGCGCCTTGAGCAGTGCCAAGAAGTCAGAGTTGTGATCGAGATGGTGGTGGGTGAAAAAAACCTTTTGTATTTTGCAGTAGTCGTAGCCGCTCTGCACGATGCGGCCCAGGATGCCCGCCCCGCAATCAAAGAGGAGCAGTTCTTCCGGGGTCTTAACGAGAATGCCTGACTGGGCCTTTTCGAGCTGTGGAATGGCGACGCCCGTCCCGAGGAGAATAATGTTCATGCAAATCCGCTATGGAGGCTTCACGTACATAGCGTTTGCTTAGACCTTACCGCACAGACGGAGGGCCGTCTCAACGGCCGTCTCCGGTGAGACGGCGAGAACCGTCCCCTCTATTTTCCACTTGGAGGCTAAGGTCACCACTGGTTTTGCCATCTGGAGGGCCAGGGCAATTTCTGAGAGAGTACCAAATTCGCCGGCGATCGCGATGAGGCAATCGGCAGCTCGCGCGATAATCGCATTTCGCGCGTGACCCATGTCCGTGGGAATCTTTACGTCGATGAAGGGATTAGCTTCCGTTTTCGAGGGACCTGGAAGAATTCCTACGGTGAGCCCCCCTGCGGCATGCGCGCCGCGCGCAGCGGCTTCCATGACTCCCTCCCGTCCCCCACAAATGAGGATCGCCTCGCGAGACGCTATGAGGCTTCCTGTGCGCTCGGCAATACTCGCGATCTTGCTCGAGCAGCTCCTGCTTCCGATAATGCCAATTTGCGGACGGCTCGTCATTCTGGACACCACCTTGAATGCACTAGCTTCCGATTGACGCACGAAGAACCTTTCCCCCTCTTGTGCATTCCAATCACAAGTCTTATTTTGACCCTCAAATCCATTTTTATTGAAGAATATTACCTTAAAATCGAAAAAATACCGAAAAAGTATATATATGTTGAAAATCTCAGTATAGAGCGAGGTAATTCAAATGGCAGAATTACAAGCAGCAGGAGTAAGTAGGATCATCCGAAAAGCTGGAGCAGAGCGCGTGAGCGCTGAAGCGACAGAACAGTTTAGAGAATACCTAGAGATGTACGGCAAAGAACTCGCCGAAGAAGCAATCGAAATGGCAAAGCACGCAGGCCGCAAGACGGTCAAAGCCGAAGACATAAAACTCGCTTTTACCAGGCTGAACCGGTAATCTCAAGATCGTTTCTTTGATAGCATCTCTTAGAAGCGAGATGCTATTGCTTATTTTTTTATATTTTCTCTGATCTTAACGTCCAGTACGAGCCATTTTCCTGCGGTATGGCAGCTCTCGCAGGTTAGCTTGTCGAGCTCGATAAAATCAGTCCAGATTTCTGCGCCACAGACGCGACATCGGTAAAGATACGCTCTCATGTGAGTACCTCGCGTGCGATCTAAGGTTGCTCTTTGCGCTCAGGACGTATTAAACCTTCTCACGTCGAAGTACAGCCTAGATCAGTTTGCGTGTGGGTCATTCCACCCCGTCGCCTGCCCGTTTTGGCACCAATTCACCAGAACGCATCTCGGATCGAAGATGCCTGGCCTTGATATGCGCCAAACGAAGCGGCTCAGGTAATCTGTGGCTCACCACGCAGCGCTGAACGATTCGCAGTGCGCCCTCCAACGAGATACGGTTTCCTGGACTAATGAAGATCGGTTTTGTGCCTGCCACCGTTTTTAAGACGAACCCAAGCGGTTTTCCGTTGAATGTCAACGGGGTGGGGCGGCCGGCTTGAGCCGGTTCAACATACTCCCCGCAGAGTGCTTTTTTGGATACGCCAACCGTTGACGTATTGAGAATGACTCCGACGTGCGACGCGAGTCCCGCAAATCGGGGGTGGTTTATGCCGCACCCGCGGACGATTAAAACGTCAGGTCGCCTGCGCAGCTTCTCTACTGTCGTTATCGCCGCGGGACCCTCACGGAAAAAGAGGAGACCGGGCACGTATGGCATGGCGATCTTTGCAATCGACGCGGACTCGTCGACGACGTTCATTAGCGTGTCGACGACTACGGCTGAAGAAAAAACGAGGCTCTCGTCAAAGCTTTGCGCTACCGCCCCTATCGACGCAACTTCACTCGCGGGGTCCTCTAGAACCACCTGCTTCGCGATGTTTGTTTGAATCTGCCGAAGGTGTGAAACTCACTCACGTCTTTTACGGCCACGTCGGTTCGACCTCCTGCAGATGATGCTCAAAAAAGCGCAAGCTACGTTTGCCAGGTCAGCTCAAAAAAGGTCTCCCACAGATGCGTTGACTGCGCGATCACAACGCGTCGACGTCGCCCCAGTACGTTGGAGCGTCGGTCTTGCCGTGCCCTCGCTTGACGTAGTGCGTATTGAAGAGTTCCTTGTATCTTCTCGCGACCTCTTTCCACGTGATTGAGCGCCCATACATATACGTCCGAATTTCCATCTCCCGTCTCAGACGATCGTTGCGCATCAACATGGTAATCGCTTCAGCTATCTCCGTTGATTCCCCCGACTTGAGAAGCACGCCTCTTTCGTCTGCAAGCGCATCTCGTGCGTGCACAAACGGCGTTGAGATTATAGCCTTTCCACAGCCTACTGCCTGGGACAGTACGCCACTCACGATCTGATCCCTGGCGAGATAAGGTAGGACGCAGATATCCGTGGCGAGAAAATGTAGGATCAGGTTTCGGTTGGTAAGATATCGGTCGACGAACTTGACGTTGTGCTCCAAATCGAGGTCTGTGACGATCTCCTTCAGCCTTTCGCGATAGCGCTCGCCTTCATTCTTCACGATGTTTACATGCGTCTCTCCGACAACCAAGTAGAGAGGGTCCGTTTCAGGATTATCGGCAATCACCTGGGGCAGCGCTTCAAGGACATACTCGATACCCTTTGCGGGATGGAGCAACCCGAATGACCCTATCACGAATCTGCGAGAGAGTCCTAGCTTCTTCTTCGGCGCCACCGTGCTGATAAACGGAACGTCGGGCACGCCGTGCGGAATGACCTCAACTTTCTCAGGGCCTATGTCAAACGCCCTTTTCAAGATATCGACGCCGACGTGCCCGGGTACAACGACGTTAGCTGAAAGACGGTACAGTTCGCGGGTAACCGCTTTGGCCTCTTCCGGGGGTCTCGGCAGCACCGTGTGCAGCGTCGTCACGATCGGTTTTTCTAGAACTTCCATGAAATCGAGGATATATCGGCCCCACGAGCCGCCATACAGCCCATACTCGTGTTGTATGTTGACCACATCAGCGCGCGATGCGTTTATTTTTTCAGCTGCCTCAACAAAGCTGATTTGATCGGTATCTTTGATGACGTACGCGACCCGCGATCTCGGATAGATAAGCGGACTTAGACAGCCGTAAGCGCTTGGGTCCTTGTTTCCATCAATGGCACAAACGTTAGCTCTGATATCAGGATTCTCACTGATAAGAGTGAAGAGCAGATCTTGCGTGAATGTGGCGATACCACACTCTCGAGGAGGAAACGTGCTAACGAACGTAAGGCCCAGTCGGTTGCGCAGCATCAGAGGCTATATTATGGCCCGACTCACTTAAAACTATTGAACTGAGTTTACGAAAGGACGGATAGGGGCCAGTTCCGCACTGATCAAATTGCCGGGCACGTCGCACCGAAGCTTCTGGCAGCTTCGCGCGAATCCCACCGTACGTGCACACCAACAGCACACGGAGCAGTGGTAGCCCGTTCGGGCACTTGTTCGGGGAGCTCCGATGCTTATCGATAAACAAGTTTATGGCCACGAAACTCGCAAACTAACAATTCAGACACTACGAAACTCGATTGTGGTGTTGGAGACAGCTATGTGGGCAGAACGCACAGCACACTTTTCCCTTTCAGGAATTCGAGAGATGTTTGCGCTGACGAAGCCCGGTGCGATAAACCTGGGGCTCGGGCAACCGGACTTCGACACGCCCGCACACATCAAAGAGGCGGCAAAAGAGGCACTAGACCGGGGCTACACCGGGTACACTCCTAACAAGGGATTTCCTGAACTCATCGACGCGATCGCGAGCTACTATGAACAGTACGGCGTCCAAGCTGGCCAGGAGCAGATAATATGCACTTCGGGTGGCAGCGAGGCTCTTCATCTGGCGTTCGAAGTGTTGATCAATCCGGGCGACGAGGTCATACTCCCGGATCCAGGATTTGCCTCTTATGTGCCACTGACACTCGTGGCGGGCGGCGTCCCCGTGAGCGCGAGAGTGAGCGCTGATGATAATTTCAGGCTACAGCCTGACGCCGTTGCGGACCGCGTCACGGACAAGACAAAAGCCTTGGTCGTCAACTCACCTGCAAACCCCACTGGTGCGGTGCAGCGGCACAACGAGATGCAAGGGTTTGTCGAGCTCGCCGACGATCACGACTTCTACATAATTTCCGATGAGGTCTATGACAAGATACTCTACGAAGGAAAACATGTTAGCCCGGCAAGCATCGACCCAGACCGCGTGATCGTTGCTAATTCGGTGTCAAAAACGTATGCGATGACCGGGTGGCGGCTCGGGTATACGATTGCCCCCGCTGCGATCACGGAAGAGATGCTAAAAGTGCATCAATACATTCAGGCGTGCGCTCCCTCAATTTCACAAAAAGCGGCCTACGCGGCCTTTACTGGTTCGCAAGACAGCGTTCGGGTGATGGTCGAAGAGTTTCGCGCGCGGCGCAATGTGGTGATGCGGCACCTGAAGGGAATAGCCGAATGCGCGACACCGGAAGGGACATTCTACGTATTTCCACGGTTTGCCACGTCTTACACGAGCCTCGAACTCACAAAGAAACTGGCGCAGGCCGGCGTGATCGTTGTGCCGGGTTCAGCGTTCGGGCAGTTCGGCGAGGGGCACGTCCGAATCTCGTATGCGGCGAGTAACGAGAACATTAACCGCGCGTTCCAAATAATCAAAGAACTGGTCGCGGGATAGCCCCTGCACGACATCTACGCCCCGCCAAATCTATGACCTTTTTTGACTTGCCTTCGGGTCTGTTGTGCCGCAGCGGTCCCTCGCGTTGATCTTGCCTATCTTGTCCCGCTGCGCCGCTGGGCAATCAATTCTTTGAACTGGACTGCCTCGAGGCTCTGGGGGTCGATTTCGAGCGCCCGATCAAAACAGGACACTGCATCGTCGTATCGCTTAAGGCTGTACAACGCGCTGCCTTTTGACGTCCACGCAAACTCATCGTTCTCATCGACTTCCAAGACGCGGTCAAAGGACTCAATGGCCTTTTCGTATTCCCCTAAACCATCGTAGGAGCTCCCTTTGAACGAGAGAGCGTAGGTGTCATCGGCGTTTGTGCTGAGCACCTTATCAAAAACAGCGATTGCATCTTCAAATCGATCGATGCCGAACAGAATAAACCCTTTTCTGTTCAACACCCAAAAGTTCTCAGGATCCAGTTCGAACGCCCGATCCAAGCACTGGATCGCTTCGTCGAAGCGGTTCAGACTATCGAGTGCGAGACCCTTATTGATCCACGCGAGAATGTAGTCTGGACTTATTTCGAGAGCTTTGTCGAAGTTTTCGAGCGCCTCGTCAAACTTTTGCAGATTATAATAAACGTACCCCTTGTTGTTGAACGTGATAAAATACTCGGGATCGAGGCTCAGCGCTTTGTCAAAGCTCTCCAGTGCGTCGGGCCATTTATACTGGCTGGCGAGGGCGAGCCCACGACCGTCCCACGCTGCAGCGCGGGCATCGTCTATCACTAGGCCCTTATCATAGTTGATGACAGCATCTTCGTAGCGCTCCAAGTTCGCTAGCGCATTCGCTCGATAAAACCACGCGTCGGCGTTGGTAGGTTCGAGCAGCAGTGCCCTCTCGAACATTCCCTCCGCTTTTTCGTTATCGTTCATCAGCGCATAGCAGACACCCATGTTGAACCACGGAAGATCAAACTCAGGATCAGCTTGCTGCGCCTTGTCATAGCATTTAAGCGCTTGTTCGTACGAACCCTGTTTTTGGAGCAGGTATCCCTTGGCGTTGTAGGCCACCGCATACCGCGGGTCGCTCGCAATGGCAGCGTCGAACAAACTCACAGCCGCATCTACATCTCCTCTATCGCGAAGAATGCTTCCTTTGGCCACGAGAGCGGGAGCGTGGGTGGGATCTGCTTCTAAAGCTCGTTCATAATAGCCAAGCGCCTCGTCGCCGTTGCCCAACTCTTCTGTCAAAGAGCCAAACGTGAATAGCGCGTCCACATTTGCAGGTTCCATACTGAGGGCTTCTGTGACGCGATCGAGCGCCTCTTTCGGCTTGCCTTGCTGTCTAAACAACAGCGCCTCTTCAAGAACATCCATCGATGTCTTGGTTATTTTAGCTCCGCATTCACAGCACGCCTCTGCTTCATTTGGATTGGTCGTCCCGCATCCAGGACACAGCTTTGTCATCCTTTGTTAGATGCGGTTTCTGAGTGATATGCTTTACCCACTTGACGTAGCAGTGGTTAGCTCTCTACTTAAAACGCGAACGTAAATAGCGACTTATGTTAGCGGCTCGAGGCCAACCCAGTACGTGTGGAAATCACTAAATCACCGTCGAAGATTCGCTGCCCGAGCTTGAACGCCCTGATATTAGCGTCGAGAGCTTTTCTGGGAACGTGCTCTGCAACGACGTCTTCAAGAGCGGTCAAGGGCAGCATGCGTGAGAGCGTTCCGAGCATAACGACGTTGAGCGTTTGAGGATGGCCCGCGTCCAGTGCGAGCTGCGCTGCGTCATACGCAATTACGCGCTCGCACGTGTCCCTAAGAGCCTTCACCAGATTCTCTACGGGCGGGTAGTCTAAACTTGCGGCAGTAACTGGAGCCGTGTTGATGATGACCGTGCCCTTAGGCGACAGATAGCGTGCGAAGCGGAGGCACTCGGCGGGCTCGATTCCAACCAAGGCGTCTGCGCTTCTCAGCGGGATCAATGGCCCAAAAGATGAGCCAATGCGGACGTGAACCTCAACGGTCCCGCCTCGTTGGGCCATGCCGTGCGTCTCGGCAGAGATCACGTCATACCCCTCTCGCACGGCCGCTTCGCCTAGCACTCGTGAGGCGAAAATAGAGCCTTGACCTCCAACGCCCACGATAATACAGTCAAATTTGGTCGTTTTCACTATCGCGCGCCTCAAGCGGTTTTGATAGCATCGAATTCGCAGATCTGTTCACAGACACCGCAGCCTACGCAGTCTTCTGCAATCAGAGCGCTCGTCTCGCTATAACTTATCGCGGGGCAAAAGAGGGTGCTGCAGAGCTTACAACTCGCGAAGTAGTTTTGGCACGTTGCGGTGACACATTTTTTCGCCTTTGCGAGCGTTCCTGCCTTTTTGGTACTGATGATGCAGGGCCGCCTCGCGATGACAACTTGGACGCCGTCGCTGTTCTTGGCCTTCGTTAGCGCGTCTTCCGTTTCGAATAGGTTGTAGGGATCGACCACGTAGAGCCCTTGGACGCCGATGGCTTTAATGAGGTCTTCCATCGGCGTCGGCACGGTACACGCTCCCGTTGCGGTCACGCCGGTGCAGGGGTGGGGTTGATGTCCCGTCATGGCGGTGGTGCCGTTATCCATAATTACGAGCGTCAATCGCGCACCGTTATACACGGCGTTTATAAGCCCAGGAACGCCCGTATGAATAAAGGTCGAATCGCCGATAACGCTCACGATCTGCTTATCACAGGCAGCACTGAATCCGCTGCCCATGCTAATGCTTGCGCCCATGCAGAGCGTGGTGTCGATCGTGCCTTGACTTACGCCTAACGTGTAGCACCCGATGTCTCCGACATAGATCGCCTCTTTGGCGAACACTTTCTTGAGCGCGTAGAATGTCGCTCGATGGGGACATCCCGCACACAGCACGGGCGGCCGCGGAGGCAGCGTGTGCTCCGCGGCGATCAACGCTGCCGGGACGTCCGCAATAGCGAACCGGCCAACCGTCTGGCCGATACTACTTAGCACCGTATCAACCGTGAGCTCACCCTCTCGTTGGACGTGGCCGGTGAGCTTTCCGCACACCTCGACCGTACCCGCGAGAGCGTTAACTTGCTCTTCGATTACGGGTTCAAGCTCCTCGACGACGAGAAGCTGACGCGAATTGCTCACGAGCGTCGCGATTTGGTCATGGTTCGTAGGATACGCAGCGATGCGCAGCACGGAAGCTTCGAGTCGCAACTTCTTCAGCGCCTCCTCGACGTATTTTGCAGCCACCCCAGCGGTGACCACGCCGAAGTGAGATCTTTTGAGCGTTAAGCTATTCAAAGAGACGAGTTCGGCGCGAAGCAATGGCTGAATTCTGTTCAGTTCTACGTGTCTTTGGCGCGCGTGCGTCGGCACCATGACCCACCGCCTGGGGTCCTTCTCGAAGTGCGCGGATCGCTGATCGCTATAGCTTCCGCTTAACGTGACGGAGGCTCGTGCGTGCGAAACGCGGGTCGTAGGTCGGAGCATCACCGGGATTTCGAACAGTTCAGACAACGCGAACGCATACTTTGCGAAGTCATAGGCCTCTTGCGGCGTCGATGGGTCGAGACAGGGGATCTTCGCAAATTGCGCATACCTGCGTGAATCCTGTTCATTCTGCGAAGAGAAGCACCCTGGATCGTCGGCCACGACGAGCACTAAACCGCCTTTGACACCGGTGTACGAGAGTCATCAAGGGGTCAGCAGCGACGTTTAGCCCGACGTGCTTCATAACGGCGGCGGCGCGCACGTCGCAGTACGACGCGCCGGCGGCGACCTCAAGCGCGACCTTCTCATTAACCGACCACTCCACGTGGGGTGGCCTCTCGTAGCGTTCGACCTGCTGCGCAATGAAAGGTATAATCTCAGACGACGGCGTTCCTGGATAACCAGAGACGAGCGAGACCCCTGACTCCAATATGCCGTAGGCAATCGCCTCATTTCCCAGAAGATACTTGCGCTCTCCGTGCTGCATGGCTTACCTGTAGTCGCGGTCTTTTTGCGGCTATTTGCTTTTTGGGCTCCGCCTCGTACCTTTTTAGCCCGATTCTCGTTTAGAATCAGCTTCGCAAAATATTAGCATTCTTCGCGCTTCGCGGAGTGCATGTGGGCCAGCGTGACGTCCTGTGCGTTTACGCGCATGAGTGCACCGAAGTCGGGCGATTCGGAGTTATCTTCAACAAACACAACCTTACCAATACCCGCGTTCTTGATGAGCCGCCAGCACATCTTGCACGGAGTGCCGTTAACGTAAAGCGTAGCGCCATTAATGGCGGCACCCCCTCGGGCGGCTTGTATGATCGCATTCGCCTCGGCGTGGACGCTCACACAGAGTTCGTAGCGTTCACCCTTTGGAATGTTCAAGCGCTCCCGCTCGCACCCGATGTTTAAACAGTGCGGTTCGTTCCGTGCGGCCCCGTTGTATCCCGTCGACAGGATGTGATCACCAGTTGAGACGATGATGGCCCCATATTGGCGCCTCGTGCACGTTGCGCGCAAAGAAACGGTCTTTGCGAGTGCCATATAGTACTGGTCTTTGGAGATTCGCTGGTCGCGACGTTCCGAGGTCTGTGAGGTTTTGCGCACCGCTTTCCCGTCCCGTGATCGCTTGGTTGGCGCCGGTCAGCGCTGTCCGCTGTCAGTATATCGTTCAGTCTATTTTAATACTTGGGAGACCATAAAGCAGAGGCGCCTAATCAACGGCAGTTAATGCATCTGCTCAAGACCGCGCACGTGGTGATACGGTGAAAGGCGAAAAGCACGTAATAAAGATACTCGGGGCAGGCAACTACCTCATGGCGGACGACGGTGTAGGGGTCCACATTCTCGAGAAACTCGAGCAAATGAATCGAAGCGATGTCGAACTGGTGAATGCCGGTGTCGGCGGGTTGGCGATACTTGACTACATGGAGGACGCTGATGACGTAATTATCATCGACGCCGTGCGAGGTGGCGGAGGAGAACCAGGATCGATCTATAAGTTCACCGACAAGGAATTGCCTCCCGCAAACCTGTTTATGATGTCGTTGCACGACCTTAATTTGGTCGATACGCTGCGCTTAGGCCGGCAGATTCAACCGGAGCTTATGCCGAACAATATCACCATCATCGGAATCGAAGTCGAACGGGTCGAAGGGATTTGCACGGATCTTTCGCCCAAGGTCCAAGCCGCGATTGACCCCGTCATGCAACTGGTTTTTGAAGAGATTGAACGATTTAAGAATTGACGGGGCTAGAGCAGCTCAGTCAGGCAAAAACAATATATATGCACGTTTTCACAAGGGGAGTAGCGAGGTAAATCGTTATGGCAAAACCGATACTGATGGATTTTTATGCTGACTGGTGCGGACCGTGCAAGATACAGGATCCGATACTCGAGAAGCTTGAAGAAAAGCTTAGGGACAAGATCGAATTCAAGAAAATTAATGTGGACGATAACCTGCAACTTGCTAACAAGTATGGGATCCGCGTCGTACCGACACTTATTCTGGAATGTAATGGGAAGATCATAGAGCACTATATTGGCGTAACACGTCCTGAGATCCTCGAAGCGGACTTAAACAAAGCAGCTGAATCGTGTACTGAGTGAATTAGACGCGACCCTCCTAACCTCCTATTTTTGCCATCAACTATCGCGGGTCTCTATTCAAACTAACGTTTTCTTACCCGCTCAACCAGCGCCGATCAAGTTTCAATAAGTAACGCAGCTGTGCTAGACGAATCTTACACCAAAAAAGAACCACACACTTAAATGCCGATCTAGTAGCGGGGAGTGGATTTGAACCACTGGTCTACGGGTTATGAGCCCGTCGGGATCTCCTGACTACCCCACCCCGCTTCGGATTGTCTTAGGTGCTATTCATTTAAATAGGTGATGATGGCGCGGCTGTGCGCGAACGGATTAGTCAGAACGCGCACGAGGACAGAGTATTAGCCTCTGCAGGTTTTCTAGCGCGAAAGGTATAACTCAGGGCTCATGAATAACTATAGCGTCGCGACCGCAAACTGAGGGGAGCAGCAGAACATGAAGAAAGCAAGGCTAATAATTGGAATTCGTAGGGGGCTGTACGACTCTGAAACTGAAATGTACTCGGTCCCCACCTGTTTCGACAGCGAGCAATCGGCGCAAAGAGCCCTAAAAAGCATCGCTGCGGAGCTCAGTGGCCTCACCGATGTCAAGCTCATGGTGGCACGTCAGCTTATGGTGAGCTTGCGGCCCGAGACATACGAGCGATATGACGAAGCAGGAGAATTCCCACGACTGTATGAAGCGAAAAAAGATGAATTTCAGGGATATGTCATTCAAATCGACGTCCCTGATACCCAAGAACTCAAGGAAACGACTCGAAAAATAGTCGATAAACACAGTCTACAAGTGATCGACGAAGGGCCCGCAAAAGAAAAAACGCTTATCTTCATATCGTGACCCGCGAACCACGCACTGTCTCGTAGTTGATCGTTAGCTTCGGGCGGCCCGTTCAGCTCCCAAAAACTTATAGCGTGCGCATTCGACCATAGCACTGTATGCGTGTCGCGATTATTTGTTCTGAAGTAGACGATGCCTCGCAAAACATCGCGCGCCATCTTTTAAAACGAGTCCGGTGGACGCGAAGCTCTGAGGGCCCCGCCGAATGGACGTACGGGAACGTTCAGCTTGTTATGGTCAAAGGCAAGCTGATTGATCAAGAAGCTCTAGACCAAGGCCTCGCTACTGACCTGCTCGTATTTGCGTCTCGTCACCAAAGTGAGACACGGAAAGGACCGGTATTCACCGCTCACTTTACCGGAGACGTTAGCGGACTTACTCGAAAGGGGTCGAATGGCGTGCTAGCGCGCGCAGCCCCCTGTGCGTTAAAACTTGTAGTGGAAACGCTCACGAACCTGTCAAATGTTGAGGTCCTCGTGGAGGCAACCCACCACGGTCCTTCGGCCATCGAAACCCCCTCGTTGTTTGTCGAAATCGGCAGCACGAAACCTGAGTGGAATGACGAAGCGCTCGGCGACACCGTGGCACGAGCGCTTCTCGAACTGGAATCGCGATCTCTCGGCATCCCTTGCCCGACGGCCGTTGGATTCGGGGGGCCGCACTATGCCGTACGACACGCCGACGTGCTTCTAAGCAGTGACATTTGCTTCGGCCACATTTTTGCTGCATATCAGCTCGAATACCTAACTCGCGAGATCATTAGAGAGGCATTTGAGAAATCACAGGCACAATTCGCCTATTTTGATCGAAAACATATGGGCGCTGAACGAATTCGAATCGAGGCGACCGTGCACGATCTGGGGTTTGAGGTCCTTAGGCTGGCTGACATTCAGGGACGTAGAGACGTTTCTTGGAAACCATACCTGAAAATCAAGCGCGCCTTGAGGGTGTACGGCCTGCCTGCAGAAGCGGAGAAAACAAACGTCAGCGCTTCATTGCGAGACGCACTCAACGCGCGAACGCCACTTGAGGATCGTATGGAATTGACGCCGCTTGCGCTGAACCCGTCGATCGTAAAGCGGGCACAAAATGTCGACGATGAAGCTTTGCTGAAGCTGATTGAAAGCGAAAAAATAGTATACCTTGAGCGTAAAGATGGGACTATTTCTACCATGTTGGTTCCATCGGGGCGCGACGCACAAAAGATACGGGATGAGATGCTCAACGGGTGCGTGGAAATACTGAAAAAGCGGTACCAGATTGAGTATTCGCAGCAAAAATCAAAACTATATATATCCGAACGCAAATTTAACCCACGACTGGCACGATCGCTTGGCGTGACTGAAGGACCACTATACGCGAAGCTGGCACGCGGCGAGTCGATCAACATAGACGACAGGATAATTAAACCCGAGGATGTATTTACGAAGGTTAGAAAGGCTATTAATGTCGCCAATGCCGACGTGCGGTCGACAGTAACGCCTTTCGCAGACCATGAAGTGGAGGATACGAAATGAAGTCCATAATTGAAGACGCGCTTGCACGGGGCGCAAGCGACGAGAAAAGCGAATCGCCGCAAGGGTCCTATACCGCCGACCAAGAGCTTGAAGAGGTGCTAAAAACGCTTCAAACCAACATCATCGTCATCGGATGCGGCGGCGCGGGATCAAATACCATCACACGAATGACCGAAGAGGGAATTGAAGGGGCCGAACTTATTGCGCTCAACACAGATGCTCAGCACCTCAGGAACACGACGGCGGACCGAAAAATCCTGATTGGAAAGGAGCGAACGCGCGGACTCGGCGCTGGTTCATTGCCGCAGATAGGCGAAGAAGCAGCCCTCGAAAGCCAAGAAGAGCTGCGCGCAAGCGTTGCCGGAGCGGACATGGTGTTTATTACAGCCGGTTTAGGTGGAGGCACTGGAACTGGGGCCTCGCCGGTCGTCGCAGAGGCTGCACGCGATGCAGGGGCCCTCACCATAGCTATCGTGACCCTCCCATTCGGCGTGGAGGGCATGGTGCGCAGGGCCAATGCTGAAGCAGGACTTGAGCGGCTGCGTGACATGGCTGATACAGTCATCGTTGTGCCAAACGACCGACTGTTAGAAGTGGTTCCCCGACTGCCACTGCAAGCCGCATTCAAAGTTTCGGATGAAGTGCTGATGCGGGCCGTCAAGGGCATTACCGAACTTATCACCAAACCAGGGCTCATCAACCTCGACTTCGCAGACGTCAGAACCGTCATGCAAAAAGGCGGCGTGGCAATGATTGGGCTTGGCGAGTCGGATGCCGAAGACAAAGCCGTGGATTCGGTGAAGAAAGCTCTGAGAAGTCCCCTTCTGGACGTCGACATCTCTGGCGCTACTGCCGCTATCGTCAACGTCATCGGGGGTACAGACATGACCGTGACTGAGGCAGAGGGCGTCGTACAGGAAGTTTACGAGCGTATCGATCCCGACGCGCGAATTATTTGGGGCGCACAGATCGACCCCGAGCTCGACCATATGGTACGAACTCTCCTTATCGTCACTGGCGTCAAGTCGCCTCAGATCTATGGCAAGAGCGAAGCGATTAAGGCAAAAACCGGGGCTCAACGATACGGCATAGATTTCGTCAAATAAAGGCTTACGTGGCACATCCTCCACAAAACATTTTATACTATTGAAACGCAAAGTGGTATAAAGCGCCGCCTCGGGCGCCACATATTTACTTTGCGCATTTTTGCTGCACTATAGGTTGGTGAATGTACGATGGCTAAAAAGCAGGGGACTCCTTCGTCAAAGCCTAAAAAGCAACGAGAGGCCCCTAAAGAAGACAAAAAGCAAGCGAGCGCTTCGTCGAAGGCTTCTAGGCTGCAAGAGGCGACTGCATCAGAGGGCCGTTATTCTCGCAAGACGATCGAGCGCAAGCTCGGTGAGTACCGGAGAATCTTGACGCTTACGAGAAGGCCAACGCGTGAAGAATTCTCGACGATAGCGAAAGTCGCCGCGATAGGAATCGTCATAATCGGTGTGGGCGGGTTTCTGATATATTTGGTCATGGTGCAAGCGCCGCAGTACTTCGGTGCCACCAACTCGACGAACACAACAGCGACGGCCACAAGTAACGTAGTGAACGCCTCGGAACCGGCTATTAACGCAACGCAAAATAGTTCTATTACCTCGGCCGCGAATACAACGGGGAACGTGACGACCCAGTCAGCGGCGAGTTAGAGAGTTATAAGTGAGGGGAATCATGTCCAGTCAGGAGCAAAATGAGCTCGAATCTTCAATTTACGCCGTAAAAACCACGGCAAATCAAGAACGGGCCGTGGCCAACTTGCTCGCACTCGCTGCCAAAAAGGAGAACTATGACATCCGCGCGATACTTGTGCCGAAAGAGCTCAAGGGATATGTGCTCGTGGAGACCACCAAGTTTGAAATAGTAGAACAGGCGATTCAAGGCATACCGCACGCTCGTGGCGTCGTGAAGGGAAACACGAAGTTCGCAGAGATCGAGCATTTCTTGACGCCAAAACCAGCCGTGGCCGGCATTGAAGACGGCGATATCATTGAACTTATTGCAGGCCCATTCAAAGGAGAACGGGCCCGCGTCAAACGCATTGATGAGCGCCGCGAGGAGATTACGGTCGAACTCTTCGAGGCTATGGTGCCGATACCAATTACGGTGCGCGGCGATCACGTGCGAGTCTTGAGCAAGGAGGAGCGCGAATAACATGGCTGACGTAATCGAAGTGTTGGTGCCAGGGGGGAAGGCGAGCCCCGGTCCGCCGATAGGACCCGCCCTAGGACCACTCGGGATCAACATCAAAGCAATTGTTGACGACATCAACGCAAAAACTGCGTCATATAACGGGATGCAGGTGCCTGTCAAAGTCATTGTCGACGACAAGAAGAATGTGACGCTTGAGATAGGTATACCCCCTGTATCGGCGCTTGTTCTGATAGAGGCGGGAATAGAGAAAGGATCGTCTGGCGAGGGGCCTGTTGCCAATATCAGCATCGCTCAAGCGATCAAGATAGCAAAAATGAAACGACAGAGCTCCCTTTCGTACGAGCTGAAAAACACCGTCAAAGAAGTTTTGGGCACCTGTCTATCGATGGGCGTTACCGTCGGCGAAAAACCAGCCAGAGATGTTCAAAAGGCGATAGACGCCGGAGAATACGCAGATCTGTTTATCGACGCATGAACTCTGGCGAAAGATTGAAGTAAGGTTTACTCCATCTGATGATTGCACCGTAGGAGATCACAGCGGTGGTCGACGATACTACGGAGGGAATATGGTAAACGAAAACACCCTTAAAGCCGTCAATGAAGCGATTGAGTCGGCGCCTAAGAGGAAGTTCACAGAAAGCGTTGATTTGATTGTCAATCTCAAGAATGTTGACTTAAGCCAGCCAAAAAACAGGATAACTGAATCCATCGTGCTGCCGAACGGGCGCGGAAAAGCAACGAAAATCGGGGTTTTTGCGAAAGGGGATCTCGCTATTAAGTCGCAAAGCGACGGCGCTGACCTGATCATCTCTCCTGAAGATATTGACAAGATGAGCGGCGACAAGAAACTCATCCGATCAACGACGCGAGAAATTGACTTTTTTATCGCGGAAGCGCCGTTGATGCCTTCTATAGGCAAGAGTTTTGGTCCTATTCTAGGCCCCAAGGGCAAGATGCCCGATCCTGTGCCGTCAAGCGCCGATCCCGGCCCGCTCATCAATCGACTGAGACGAACAGTCAAGGTGCGCTCCAAGGATAAGCCGACGTTCCACGCGTTGATCGGCAATCTGAGCATGAGTGTCGAAGACATCGCAGCCAACGTCGAAGCGCTCCTAAATACCGTAGAATCACGACTCGAGAACGGCAAGCAGAACATTGCGTCAGTCTACGTCAAGACCACGATGGGGCCCGCAGTGAGGTTGATGTGAAATGGCAGCAATCGACAACGTTCACCGACCGGTTTGGAAAGACGACGAAGTCATGAGCATCAAAGCCGAGGCCGAGACGCACAAAGTCATTGCGGTCGTGAGCATCCATGGTATCCCTGCCCGTCAATTTCAGAGCATCAGGGCCGAGCTCCGAGATATCGCGAGAATAAAAGTCGCGCGAAATACACTCATCCACCGTGCGCTTGAAGAGGCTGGCGAGATGACGCTCAAGTTGTTTGAAAGCGTTGAGGGGCAGACGGCACTCGTATTCACCGATCTGAATCCATTTAAGCTGTTTAAACTGCTCGAAAACAGCAGAACTCCCGCGCCAGCGAAAGCAGGCGATAGAGCGCCTACGGATATCATTGTAGAGAAAGGGGCTACGTCGTTTAGACCCGGGCCTATCGTCGGGGATCTTCAAAACGCTGGGATACCAGCCGCGATCGAAAAGGGCAAAATCGTGATACGCGAAACAAAAACGGTCGCTAAAGCCGGCGAAGCGATCAGCGTGCGGCTTGCTGGCGTGCTTCAGCGCCTCGAAATCTACCCGATGGAAGTTGGCTTGTACCTTCGAGCAGCATACGACGGCGACGTGCTTTACGTCCCAGAAAACCTGCGCATCGATGAGAAAGCGTACTTTGGTCAATTTGTGTTGGCCGTGTCAAACGGCCTTAATTTATCAATTAACACGGCTTATCCAACGTCCTTCACCGCTGCACCGCTGCTTCAAAAAGCCTCATTTGAAGCAATGAACCTCGCGGTCAACGCCGAGATCTTTGAGCCTGAAGTGCTCAAAACTCTGCTCTCGAGAGCACAAGCCGTAGCATTAACGCTCGTTAACAAGCTTCCGAACGAAGCGTTGGACGATGAGCTCATCGCCCTGAAAGACGCCCACGCACGTGCACCCGAGTCCGTTGAAGAAGAGCCAGCGCAAAAAAAGGAAGATGAAGAATCAAAAGAGAAAGAAGAGGACGAGGCGAAGGAATCTGAATCTGGCATGGAAGGTCTAGGAGCGTTATTTGGATAATCTAAAGATCCACAATACAGAGCAAAGGTGATATCGAAATGGAATACGTATATGCAGCACTAATTTTGCACGAGACAGGCAAGGAAGTAAGTGAAGAGGGCGTTACCAGCGTCCTCAACGCAGCAGGCGCGACGGTCAACGAGGCCAGGGCAAAGGCACTAATTGCAGCGCTCGAAGGCATCGATATCGACGAGGCTATATCCACAGCGGCGTTTGTAGGAGCTCCCGCAGCATCTGCACCGGTCGCCCCAGCGCCTGCCGAGAAGAAGGAAGAGGTAAAGGCCGAAGAGGAAAAAGAGACTGAGAAGGATAAGGAAGAGGAAGAAGAAACAGGAATGGAGGGATTAGGGGCCCTATTCGGTTAGCGCCCTCCTTTTGCCCGTTATTGACGACAACGCGTCGGAGTCAGGCACCTGACTTAATCTCTCGTCGTTTGTGCAAAGGCGGAAGAGCTCGACGTGTGAAGCCTAGCTGCCCAAGCCGTGCGGGACCCAAGAGGCACCATACAGTGCCAAGCACGCGAAGTCAAGCAGGCAGTACTCTCGGCGTTGTCGATGCATGTTCTCAAAGTGAGGCTAACTTTCGCATCAGCTGCAGACAATTCTGCGGCGCATATCCGTGGGCATCGTTGTTCCAGTAACCAAAGACATCCGCTCTTTGTGAAATCTCGCGGATTTGACGCGCCCAGTAGTCTATCTCGCTAGCCGAGTAGCCGTCTCCGTTCCTGCCGCGAGCGTGCCATCTTATGTAGGCAAAATCCGTAAAGCATTCTACATTGCTGTCGAATTGTGCACCTAGCATCGCCAATGTCAACTCTCGTTGTCCTCGAAAACGTTCAAAAACCTCGTCGTCAAACCACGAACTGTGGCGAAACTCAAACGCAAACCGGTGTTTCGGGAGAATGGAAAGAAACTCGTCAAAACGTTCCAGATCTTTTTTAAAGGCTGGGGGGAGCCCTATGAGAAATGGGCCCAACTTGTCCCCAGCACAGAACAAGTCTCCAAAAAGTCATCGAGCGGTCTGCGCGCATCGTGCAGCCGTCTTGTATGCGTAATATTCCGGTTCATTTTTATGGAGAACGTGAAGTCATCGGGAGTCGTGGCGTACCAGTTCTTCAACTGGGACTCCGTCGGAAACTGATAGAACGTCGAATTTACTTCGACAGAGTTGAAAAACCTGACATATTGTTCCAGGTAGTTGTAACGTGTGTCGTAAAAGACCCCTCGCCAGTGATCGTAGTGCCATCCACTACACCCCAAGCGGATCCTGGTCGTCTCCCCACCCCCGGCTCGCGTTAGCACGTGATGCGACTACAAAGAGATCTTATTGCACGCATAAAAGAATAACTAAAGTTTAACTAATGAAGATACTATAGGAGTGCAAAGATGGTGTTGAAAGAAGCAGATGAAAGAGTCATTTCAGCAGCACTCGGCCGCCGGCCCAATGACGTCGAAAGTGCAATATTCGAAAATCTATGGTCAGAGCACTGCGCCTATCGAACGAGTAAGCCACTCCTGGAGACAATGCCCACGCGCGGCGACATCGTTATTGTGGGCCCCGGAGATGACGCAGCCATCATAAAGCTGAGCGATCACCTCACTCTCGCGATAGCGATGGAAAGTCACAATCACCCTTCATACGTCGATCCGTACGACGGCGCCGCGACCGGCGTCGGCGGAATCGTGCGCGACATAATCTCAATGGGCGCCAAGCCGATCGCTCTGATGGATTGCCTGTATTTTGGCAGCTTAAAAAATGAGAAAAACCGTTATCTATTCGAGCACGTTGTTCAAGGAATCGGCGATTACGGCAACTGCATAGGGGTGCCCGTTGTCAATGGTGAGGTCCTGTTTCATCCGAGTTACGATGGAAACCCTCTCGTCAACGTGGTCTGCATTGGACTAGGCCAGCCTGATACGCTCGTCACCGGGCGCGTAAAAAAACCTGGCAGCAAAATCATCCTTATAGGGTCTGCCACCGGCCGAGACGGTCTCGGCGGCGCATCCTTTGCCTCGAGAGATCTTAGTGAGGAATCTGAAGCGTCTGACAGGCCTTCCGTGCAGATTGGCGACCCGTACACTGAAAAACTAGTCATCGATGCAACGCTCGAAGCAGTCGCTACAGGCTATGTTTTCGCGTGTCGCGATTTAGGGGCCGCAGGGTTGTCAGGGGCCTCGGCCGAAATGTGTTCAACGTTTGGAGGGCGAATTGTGCTCGATGCCGTTCCTTTGCGCGAAGCCGGCATGACACCGAGCGAAATAATGGTCTCTGAGTCGCAGGAGCGGATGGTCCTCGAGGTCCCGCCGGAGCACGTTCAGGAAATATTAGCTGTTGCCCGCAAGTATGACTTGAATAGCGCCGTAATCGGTGAGGTAATCGACGAGCCTAGATACGTCGTAGAGTTCCGCGGAACGGTAGTCGCCGACATACCAATTAAGCTACTCACCGAAGGGGCACCATTATGCACACCTGAACGCGCAAAAACGCAGCCGCATCTTGAACAGTCGCTAACTCGAGACCTAACGCTCAAAGAGAAGGCGCTGCGCGTGCTTTCGTCTCCAAACGTCGCGACGAAAGAGTGGGTGTATCGACAATACGACCACGAAGTGCAAACGCGGACTGTAGTCAAGCCAGGCAACGGGGCGGCAGTCCTCTCGATTGACGGCCGACGGGGCATAGCGCTGTCCTCTGGCT
Source organism: Methanomicrobia archaeon (assembly GCA_015661395.1). GTDB lineage: Archaea > Halobacteriota > Bog-38 > Methanoflorentales > Methanoflorentaceae > Methanoflorens. The sequence continues at coordinate 99,270 of JACWML010000002.1, forward strand.
GCAATCCTACACACGTCGCCAAGGATCAATTCCAAGGGGCAGCGGGCACGGTTTTTGAAAATGCAATGAATTTAGCGGTGAAAGGGGCAACGCCAGTCGCATTTGTCAATTGCCTCAACTTCGGCAACCCAGAAAATGCGGACGTCTTTTTCCAGCTTGAACGAGCGGTGGCAGGGCTCTCTCACGCTGCTCGCATCCTCGACACACCAATCGTCGGCGGGAATGTTTCACTCTACAACGAAAGCGAAGAGTTCCACACGGCGATTATCCCCACTCCGTCAATCGGAATGGTAGGAATTCTCGAGGATATCTCCGCGGTCCCACCGGCAGTTTTCCAAGAAAAGGGAAATATCGTAATGATGATCGGCGAAACGTATCCGGAATACGGTGGGTCGGAGTATGCTGAAATCTTTGAGATCGGAGGTGCTGTCCCGCAACCCCGCGCAACGATTAAAACAACTATCGACGCATTGGTGAAAGTTGTCGAGACCGGAAAGATCACGGCCACCTCTGACATTTCGCGCGGGGGCCTTATAGCTGCGCTCGGAAAAATGTGCAAACACGTCGGCGCCGAAGTGAACTTATCTAGTTGTTTAGACGATGAGAACGAACTATTTTCTGAGAGCTCCGGCAGAGCGATTTTTACGGTGACCCCTGAAAGCCTCAACTTCGTTTCAGCCGTTCTCGAAGCTCACGACGTCCCATATGCAGCGATTGGAACCGTCGGCGGAGGAGCACTCTCTATCACAGTCGGCGACAGCCAACTGACACTGTCACTGGAGATCATCGCTAGAAGCCTCAATACCCTTAACGAATGTATGATCGCTTAAACGAATGGCGCAGCGTAAAAGCACATGTTGAGCGTGAACCTGGTATACGGGACGTACGGCGAGAGCGGCATCCTTACGAGCATCAACAACACGAAAAAAATGTTGAGACTACTCGAATCGGAGGGCGTGCGCTTCTACCAAAACTCGATAAGGATATGCGACGTCATGCACGCCCACACATTTGGGCCCATCGCTCTTCTGTTAGCGCTGTTACATAAAGCGCGTCACAAGACAGTGATAATACACGCCCATACGACGCCACAGGATGTCGCCAATAGTTACTTCGGCGCCACCTTCATCAGCGCGTGTCTAAAAGGATACCTGGGCTTCTTCTACAATCTTGCTGATGTTTGCATCGCGCCTTCCGCGTACACAAAGGAGGTCTTAAAAAGCACGCTCAACATCAAGCGGAGAATCACGGTTCTCAGCAATGGGATTGATTTAAGCTTGTACGAGTGCGATGAAAAACGCGCAATGAAGTTTAGAACGCAGCATGCTTTGAATGACCGCCCACTGGTTCTCTCAATTGGTCTGGTTTTCTTGCGAAAAGGCATCATTGATTTCGTGGACGCCGCCAAGAAGCTGCCGCGGTTCCGGTTCGTATGGGTGGGGAGGATCCTAGCGCGGCCATTCTTGCCCAAAGCGGCTAAAAATGTGCTCGAAGCGGCCCCCGAAAACGTGCTCTTCACGGGCCGAGTGGACAGTATTTGCGAGGCCCTGAGTGCAGCGGACGTGTTCGTTTTTCCCAGCTACGAAGAGAATCAAGGGATTGCCGCTCTTGAAGCAGCTGCTTGCGGAGTGCCTCTTATCTTACGAGACCTGCCCGCGTACAGCACTTTTGTAGACGGACGCAACTGCATCAAGTTCACGACTGCCGAAGAATTCAGGAGCGCCATCAACGATGTTATCGCAGATCAGGCGAGCGCAAAGAGGCTCGGAGAGAACGCACGGAAAACCGTTCAGAACCACGACGTCCATGTCGTGAGCAAAAAGTTACTTCAGGTCTACCTCACCGCAAAGCAGGACTAATTCTGCATACTTTTGGGGTGCAGCGCCAAAAGGAAAGCTATATAGACCAAATACCTACTACTAATTGTGTTAAAAAAGCAGAGGAATCCGAATTGCACGTAGGCGAAGCTTTGATCGGCACCGATCCTGAACTGGCCCATATTGACCTCTTGGTAGGGGATAAGAATGGCCCAGTGGGACAAGCATTTGCGAGTGGATTGTCGCATCTCTCTAAGGGGCATACCCCCCTTCTAGCTGTAATTAGACCCAATTTGCTTACTAAGCCTGCTACACTCATCGTCCCCAAGGTAACGATACAAGACTTAGAACAGGCAGCGCGGGTCTTCGGCCCCGCTCAAGCCGCGGTTGCGAAAGCAGTCGCAGACGCCGTCGAAGACGGGGTCATTGCAAAGGAAGCGTGTGAGCAGTGCGTACTAGTCATATCCGTGTACGTTCACCCCGACGCAAGAGATTACGAGAAGATCTACCGCTACAACTATGGTGCTACGAAACTGGCGCTGAGAAGAGCGTTGAGCAACTTTCCATCTGTGGACAAGGTTCTCTATGAAAAAGATCGATCGCTCCACCCCGTTATGGGCTTCAAAGTTACTCGGCTCTGGGATCCGCCGTACCTTCAGGTGGCAATCGACTTAACTGAACTGAGTTCTGTGCTCACTGTTTTGGACCAGCTTCCAACGAGCGACCACATCATCCTTGAAGCAGGCACACCTCTTATCAAACGCTATGGCTTAGGAGTCATTCGAGAGATGCGAAAGGCGCGCCCCAGCGCCTTCATTGTAGCCGACCTCAAAACTCTCGATACCGGAAACCTCGAAGCGCGCTTAGCTGCAGACGAGGCGGCTGACGCCGTTGTGGTCTCTGGACTAGCCTCCGCCTCAACCATAGACAAAGCAATAGAAGAGGCAAATAAGACCGGGATCTACGTTATTGTGGACATGTTAAACGTTGATAAGCCAGAAAGCGTTCTAAAGGCGCTCAAGAATAAGCCAGATATCGTAGAACTCCACAGGGCAATCGACACCGAGGACTTAGCACACGCGTGGGGGAACATCTCTCACGTGAAGAAGTACGCCAAGCTCGTTGCAGTGGCGGGAGGGATACGACAAGATAACATCGAAGAGGCTCTAAAGTCGGGTGCCAACATCCTAGTCGTAGGACGCGCTATTACAGCCGCGCGAGATGTGGAAGGCGCTGCGCGTGTGTTTCTCGAAGGGTTGAAACAGAGCGATATCGATCAGTACCGGGTAAAGACTGACTTCTAGGCTAAGCAACGCCGCCTTTGTCACGCGGCCCAGGTTTGAACGTCACGGCCCGATACGGGCCTTTTTGGATCATTCAGACGTAATGTAACTGTCAAATATGCGCCCTCTAAGAATGTTGCTCGCCCGACATCCATTTGCATGGAGCCCCGCGATGTTCCACCATGAACATGTTGACTCAACTACTATGGAGGTGCGCGCATGAAACCGTTAATTGTGATTAATTTCAAGACGTATGCCGAAAGCACTGGAGCAAATGCGGTGGGACTAGCGACTGCCGCGAGCAAAGTCGCCAAGGACTCAGGCGTTACTATGGTCGTCGTCCCACAAGCCGCAGACATTTTTCAAATAGCCCACGAAGTGGACATCCCGGTCTACGCGCAGCATATCGATGGAATCCAATTCGGGGGCTACACAGGACACATACTGGCTGAAGCGCTCGCGGAGGCTGGAGCCCGCGGTACACTAATAAATCACTCGGAGAGGCGCCTTGAGTTGGCCGAGATTGACGCTGCGAATCAGGCCGCAAAGAGGGCCAATTTGGCGACAATAATCTGTACTAACAACGTATCGACGACTAAAGCCGCTGCTTCACTCTGTCCCGATTTCGTAGCGATTGAGCCTCCAGAATTGATTGGCTCTGGTATTCCTGTATCAAAAGCGAATCCTGAAGTGGTAACGGGAGCGGTCGACGCTGCGATGGGCGTGAAAGTGCTTTGTGGTGCAGGTATCTCGAAAGGTGAAGACGTAAAGGCCGCAATCGAACTTGGAACCCAAGGCGTACTTCTCGCTTCTGGCGTAACCAAAGCCGCCGATCCAGAGGCTGCTCTACGAGGTCTAGTTGCCTTTGTCTAATCAGGAACCGAAAAAGGCTGAGATCGATCTTTGGAAACGCCTAATGAGGTCACCACGGGAGAGCTCTAAGGCGAAAACGTGGTCAGAAGCGGACCTGATTCTCCTATTTAAGAAGACCACGACGCCGATAATTGCGGACGCCATGGATGGGCGCAATGTGTTGGGTTGTCTTAAGCCCGTTTTGCCGCACGTGGCCATTGCCGGGCCCGCAGTTACCGTTAAAACGAATCCGACCGACTGGGGCACCGTGGTCAGCGCTATTGAAGTGGCTTCCATTGGTGACGTACTGTTCATTGACGGGTCTGGTTCCAACTTCGCGGTATGGGGTGGTTTAACTTCTCGGGCAGCGCAACGGCGTGGACTTGCAGGCACAATCGTATACGGAAGCTGTCGAGACATCACGACAATAGATGCGCTTCAGTACCCGGTGTGGGCAAAAGGGATAACCCCGCGTGCCGGAAGGCCGCTGAACAAAGGAGAGGTGAATGTTTCGCTCGTCGTCAATGGATTTTCAATACGGCCGCGTGATCTGGTGAAAGCCGATACGCACGGAGTCGTCATAATCCCATCGACTGACAGTGCAGCCGTCGCAGACCGAGTCTTGCAGATAGTTCGCCGGGAGCACCTAATAGAGACCGGACTAAAGAATGGAAGAAGCTTTAGTGAACTGTTAGGGGATTTCTCATCCTAACACGGCTTTATATAGCATTAGCCCCCAAAAAAAAGCAATGGTCGCGAATGAGCTTGCTGGCGTCTTCTTACACAAAATGCCTTCGTCACTGCTGCTCACGATCCGAACGTACGATCGAACGTACGTATCGGTCCTGGCTAAGGAATGCAACTGCACGTACCCGCACGCAGTAAAAACGCTTTGGGGCATGGAGAAGCTTGGCTTGCTACGATCAGAGAAAGTCGGCAGGGTCAAGTACGTGGAACTCACCGATCACGGCAGAGTTGTCGCCGATTCACTTAATGATCTGGTGCTTAGCTTCGGCGTTAATGAAGCGCCGATGAAGACCGACGCTGGGCACATAAATCAAAAGATCAACAACGTAATCCGCAAGGTCGAAGCGATCCAGAAAGATCTTGAAGCAGGAAACGATATTAGCCGAGATGAGGCTATTCACTTTAATAGGAAGCTCGGCCCTTACTATCGCGAACTCAACTCGATCCGGCTTCTTTTGGAAACACAACCAAACAGCCCTCTTCGCACGAAAGTTGAGGCGCTGGGAAGAACGCTTAGCAAGGTAAAAAGAGACATCGAAACGAAACGGATGCCGCAATCGACCGTTACCTAATGGGATAAAAGTCTTTCACGCGTGTCGTATCTTCTAGAAATGGCGTGGAAGCTTCATACAGAATTGTGTCCGTGCTTGCGACGATGGTGTGCTTTTCGTAAGGCTTGATGTGGATTGTGTCTCCCACTTCGAAGTACTCTCTACGATCGTCAAATTCAATATAGCCCGTGCCCCGCACGATGAGCATAGTCTCATCTTTGTTTTTATGGTAGTGGTACGACGATTGGTAGCCTTCGCGAATATATAGCTCTTTGAGCAAGTAGAGCTCAGTAATTATCTGAACCTTCTCATATCCCCACGGCTTTGCCGTTTTATTGTGAAACTCTGTGAGAATCCTTTTTTTCCCGTCTTCAGTGTAAAAAGTGCCGCAGAAGTTGGCCTCTTCGTACACGTCAAGCTGCCCGAGATCCGCCAGCAGAGGAAGCACCTTTTCTAGTTCGTCTCCGAGCAAAAATTGGCCGAGCTCACACCCTTTTCGAACACAGAACATACCGCCATAAACCGCACGTGACTCCCAGTCAAACAAAGCTCCAGACACGCGGTCAGTGGAGCCGCGCGACTCTACGCCGGTAGCAACATAGATCAATACAGGTGCCGCCGCGTGGGTGAACTTCATGATCATCTTTTTTAAGTTGACGTCAGCAACAATGCCGCAATCCATAACGAGGACATCGTCATCCATCTTGGCGAGTACGGATACAATGTTTTTGAACGTTCTGGTTGCCTGCTCGTAACTGAGTTTGACACCTTTACGCTCGCTTCCTAGTGCATCCTGCACCGAGGAAAAAGAAACACGGGTCAGAAGCACTGCTTCGCGTAGTCCAACGGTGGCGAGATCGAGCACGAGCTTGTCGATTACCGTAAATCCCTCGGTCAAAGAAATTAGCGCGTTTGAGTTACCCTCGTAGATACTTTGCTCTTTTCCGTAACCGTCACATAAGATCAGTGCTTTCATAACAACTCCATTGAAGTGATAGGCAACGATGTATATGGTTTTTTTTGATGGCGTGAGGCTTTTTGAGCGCCGCGCATCTTTTAGCTTCGAACCGAACTTTTATTAAGTAGCTGCCGAAATACGCACTATGCACGTCAAAATGGGGTCTGCGCTCAGTCATTTGTCACGGAGAGACGATAAATGAACATAGTGATGGTAACAAGCTGGTCGCCGCGACACTGCGGCATCGCTACCTACAGCTCGGAACTCGTCGGCGCCTTGCGAAAGAATGGTCATCATGTAGATATTATTTGTCACACGGACGAGGAATATGGCGGACATCGCGAAGAGGGCGTTTATCCCGTCATCGACACTAACGACCCTGGATGGGACGAAAAAGTTTATACCACCGTGCAGCAAATCAAGCCCGATGTGGTCCATATTCAGCACGAGTATGGGCTCTATTTAACGCACGGCGACTATGGAGGCCGAATCATCCCGCTCCTTTTTCGATTCAAGTTGGAGAAGATCCCATCCGTTATGACCTATCACTCTATTTATACGTCTCTTGATCGCCCTGAGGCAATATTTACGGACGTTAGTCTGCGACTGCTAGATTCGGCAATCGTCCACGCTGAAGTTCAAAAGCTATTTCTACCCTACAACCTTGACTGGATCCCGCACAACGTACACGTCATATCGCATGGCGCCAAAGAGGTCGTCCCAGATCCTCTGGCAAAAGAGCGCTTCGGCCTTGCTGGCAAGAAGGTCGCACTTTGTATAGGGTGGTTTGAACCAAACAAACGGTTCGAGGACGTAATCGAAATCTGGCCGGAAGCCATTCGTGAAGCAGGCAAGACGGCAATATTGCTAATCGCCGGCGACGCTCGACCAGGTTCGAGCACGGGAATCAAGTACAAAGAACAATTACTGCGCAAAATTGAAGAGTCCCCCGCAAAAGACAACATCAAAACGATACTAGGCGCTTTTGACCCTGATACCTACGATAGCATTATTTCGGCATCAGATTTCGTCGTCCTTCCCTACAAGCACGCATCACAGAGCGGCAACCTCGCACACTCTTTTGCACTCAACAAACCCGCTATCGTCTCGTCACTTGAGGGCCTGAAGGCAGAAATTGAGGCGAGTGGCGCGGGAATAGCAGTCCCAGTCGACGATCTTGACGAACTGCGAAAAGCCATCACAATACTGCTAACAAGCGACTTAATGCTCGAAACGTACAGCGAGCACGCACAAGGCTATGTGGCAAACCATATAATCTGGGAGAACGTCGCTCGGAAGCACACCCTCGTTTACGAAAACGCCATAGACCGCGTGACGTACGGGACAAAGGTGCGAGTCAATCAGACTATCTAAAGTCAGGCGACGGCGCATAAGAAAGGCTGGAAGACCCAACTTGCAAGTTTTGGGGGGCACCAATCGAATTGGTCAGCGTCAAAGAGTACATTTCTGCTCCAGTTATCCCTTTACAACCAAATGCCACGGTTGCTGAAGCGTTGGCTCTCATTGCAAAAACCGGCCACCAAGGTTTTCCCGTCGTCTCGGATGGGAAAATGGTAGGCATGATCACTAGCGCGGATCTCATTCTGGCGAAGCACCACCAGAAAATTGCGGCGCTTATGACAACGAACCTCGTGTCCGCAAAACCGGATGATGATATTGTCAGCGTAGCCGGCGTGATGGCTTATAACCACATTCACCATCTCCCCATCTTGGAGGGCGAACGCGTCATCGGAATCGTCACGGCTACCGATATGCTGCGCGCGAGCATCGAAAATATCATTTCTGAGAATGTTGAGCGTATTTTCACGTTTTTTCAAACGCTGCACCCGGGTGTCAGAATAGGACATACGCGAGTGGGGGTTGAATCTCTGATCCCGACTCAAAAACTCTTAGATCCCGGAGAGCTGCTGCTGCGGGAACAGCAGTTCGAACGCGGCGTAGTATACCCCATCGTGGTAGCAAGAAAGGGTCGCTGCTACCATATTGTGGACGGGCATCACCGGGCATTTCTCGCTTACAAGCGTGGAATGAAAGAGATCCCAGCTTTCTACATAGAAGGGGAGCTAGGGATCGTGAAATCGTCTGAGAAGCTCGGATTAAGATCCTTAGACGACATGATTGTCATTGCTGAGGAGTAAACTAGCCGAAGTACTCTTTCAAGTCCGACGCCACTTTTTCGGGCATAGACTCGACGATTACTTCTTCGTGAAGCCGTTCCATATAGCCTGCGTCATTGTTATAGTAGCTTTGGGGGTATGGTCGTGCAATGATCCTGACGATAAGCCTGAAGCTCTCGTCTTCACTTGACGCCGAGAATGTGCTCAGATTGAAGCTGTGAACGCCGTACAAGGTGTAGGCTGTAAAAACCCGTTTGAGTCCCTTGCTCAAGTCTGAGATGCTCGTGTCGTCAAGGCCGTACAGGGATGAGACATCGTGGAATACCCCACATATTTCATCATTGCCGAGGGGCACATAGCTAGTTATCCAGGAAACGCCTCCAATCTCTCCCAGAAATCGCTCACCTTCTTGTTTTTCAATTTCAAGCAGGTGCATCCAATAATTCTCTTTGTGTTTTGCATAATATCTTTTACAGGCTGATAGGTACAACCAGGCGAGGTTAGTCGGCTGCTCGTCTACAGTAAGTTGGACGTGAGGATGAATCACGCTCGCACCGGCAGGCGGCAAGAAATTCCAACTAAAAATTGGGTACACGGCTTTCTGGTCTTTTGATCTGACGCAGTGGAAGTACTTGAGGCTTGCTTTGACCGTATCCTGTATCTGCCTTAAGGTGAACTCATCAATCCCCAGGAAATGCTGCCGTGAGACCGTCGCGACCGCGTGATACTTCGCAAAAGGGAATAGGTTAGGGAATACGGTCGTCTCTCCGAGTTTGATTCTGCCTTCGGGCACTAAACTCGACGGGAACATCGGAGTCGCCGTCTTAATGTTCGTGGGACAGAAGTAGCAGTTCTTCGCAGAGAGCTCAATTAACTCGGAGTATCCCATGCCGGTTTGTGCTTGTTTCTTTCTCTCAGACCGCTTAACGTTAATCCGACACGCGCGGCCGGTGAGAAGCTCTTTTCGGTACTCAATTTCTTGCGTCTCTAAGTTAAAGTCATCGGTAGGATTCCGCAGCTCTGACTCGATCGACCGCTTAGAGAATAGATCTCGCAGATTGATGACCTCCAGCAAGTTCTGATAATTATGCCTAGGCTTATTAACAATTAACGCTTGTAAGCTTGACAAGCATATATACCTTTTTAAGCGATTGCCAGTCACGACATTCTTGGAGGCTTGTTCCATCCGTCTCCGACGCCCCGATTGCTTTGCAGTGTTGCGTTCGAATGAAGTCACCCTCAGCGGTCGTATCTTGCGTTTTCAAAGCCTTTCACTCCGCACCACGACGGTCAGCAGAGCGCTGCGTCTAAGCTTCACAGCTGCAGAGCGCTGTTGCCAAGCATCGGCTTTGTTCAAAAAACTACCCTCTGTTTAAAAAGTCTGAGTTGTGTTTAAAAAGTCCCGTCATTTTATCACTTAACAAACAAAGCCCCAAGCATCGTAATGACGATAAAGCATTACAGTTAAGAACCTGGCCCTTCATATTCGGGCGGCGCCCGATTGCTGTAGCTAGTCACGTTCGGAGAACAAAGACTGCGGGACGGAAGCAAGTCAGCAACGGTACGCACGCGGCTTTGGCAGAAAGAATTGTAGAGGCGCAACATGGAGTTTGATTTGACAGCTCACCTTAAGTTCAGCAACGATCTCCCGTTAGAAGCAGATTCCGAACTGCAGAAAGCGGTTGACGATGCTAACGACGCCCTTTTCATTAAAGGCGTGCCACGTGACTCGATCAAGGAAGCAGCGAGGATAATCGAATGGCATGCGCACGCCAATGAGCTGTGCGTTCGAATCGTCAGCGGCAGGTACACACGTGCGCACGATGCGCTCTTACGCTTCAAAAAAGCCGTGGGAACAACTATGGGCACGAAATATCGGATCGGAGTCAGAGGATATGAGATCGATGAGTTTACCATAAAGATCGAGGTTGAAACGCCTGTGCGTATTGAACTGCCATTTGTGAAACAGGCATCATACGAAGACAAACTGCTAACGCTGCAGCTCTCGGTCGGCGAACAAGAGATTGAGAAAAAAATCCCGGACCGCATAGTGAATCTCATCGAGGAGAAGATAGAGCACCAACTCTACGGGACGAAGGTAGAGAACTGGGATCTGATCTGGGAAAGCCCACAAAAAGAGAGTCACTTTCGGCGCGACCCGACTCAAGAACTGCAGGAGCGCCAGTGGATCAAGCACGGCGTGAGCCGAGGGCAATGGATATTCGGGCCCCAAGTGACAAAAGTCTTCAACACGTTTGAGGAAATCATCGAAAAGGAAATACTGGCGCGGCTCGGTTATTCTGAGATGATATTTCCAAAGATGGTTCCTTGGGAGGTCTGGAAACGTTCAGGACACGCACGCGGCATCTATCCGGAGATTTACTACGTCTCTCCTCCTAAAACACGCGACCCGGAATACTGGGAAGATGTGATAGACTATTACAAAGTTACGAATGAGATTCCATTGGAGCTTATCAGACAGAAGATTGACGATCCCATCGGGGGCATGTGCTACGCCCAATGTCCTTCATTTTGGCCGTTTATGCAAGGCGAAACGATTTCCCTGGAGTCGCTTCCGATTAAGGTGTTTGATCGATCTGGCACGTCACATCGCTACGAAAGCGGTGGCATCCACGGTATAGAACGGGTCGATGAGTTTCACCGAATTGAGATCGTCTGGATCGGCAGCCCCGAACAAGTCAATAAGGAAGCACATAAACTTGAGAAGCGGTACGCGCGCATTTTTAACGATATACTGGATCTCGAATGGAGAATGGCGCGCGTTACGCCATGGTTTATGGCGCAAGAAGGACTCATTGAAGCCGCTGGTGACCGTTCGGCAGGCACGATCGACTACGAAGCGTACTTACCGTATCGGGGTGAGCGAACGGACAGCCAATGGCTTGAGTTTCAAAATGTAAGCGTAAACGGAGACAAATATCCCCGCGGTTTCAACGTAAAAACCCAAAAAGGGGATCTGTGGTCGGGGTGCTCAGGCATCGGCCTAGAAAGATGGGCAGCCGCATTTTTTGCACAAAAAGGACTAGATATCGAATTATGGCCACAGAAATTCGCAAAGCGTATTAAGAAGCTGCCCGAAGGGATCAAGTTCCTGTGAAAAAGTGTTATATGGTACAACCATTTATATACGTGTAAGCTTTAGAGCTAAAATCGCAGCGTAATGACTATAAGCGCTGTTGAAGTTATTGAGCGCCCTGCAGGTTGTACAAGGAGTTTTTGGATGGCGAGAAGACAGACGAGGAAGAAAGCTGAAGGCTGGAAAGCAAAGAAATGGTACGACGTTGTGACGCCTGAGATCTTTGGCAAAATGAGCATCGGGACCACCCCTGCCGACGATTCTTTGAAACTGGTTGGAAGAGTCGTGGATACCACCCTTGGCGAACTGACGAATGACATGGGAAAGCAAAACGTAAAGATGCACTTCAAGATCGATGAAGTGAGTGGTGAGTCTGCATATACTAAGTTCACTGGGCACGAACTAACGCGTGATTACCTCCGAAGCTTGGTGAAAAGGCGCACAAGTCTCGTCGAGTCAAATATCGTTGTAACGACAAAAGACGGCTATAAGATCCACCTTAAGCCAATGTCGTTTACGATAAAACGAGCAGGATCTTCTCAAATCAAAGCGATCCGTGAGATCATGAACGGTATCCTGCGGCAACGCGGAAAAGACCTTACTTATGAACCGTTCATCCATGAAGTCGTTCTCGGAAAGCTCGCGAGCGATATCTATAAACAAGCGAAGATTATCTACCCGTTACGGCGCGTAGAAATCGGCAAAACAAAGATATTAGCCGAACCATAAGCACAGTGTGTTTAGGGTCGGCTGCAAGTTTTTGCGACATGGACGTTGCTACGAAAATTTTGCTCGTCGTGCTCGACGGTGCGGCCGACCGTCCCACGGTCGATACGAAGACGCCTTTAATGGCCGCGAATGTTCCGTTCTTCGATCGATTAGCGCGCGAAGGGATCCTAGGAATCATGGACGTTATAGCACCCGGCACGCCTCCTGGTTCTGACACAGCGCATCTCTCATTGCTTGGTTACTCGCCGAAAGAAGTGTACACGGGACGCGGGCCGTTCGAGGCAGCAGGAGTCGGAATTGACGTCAAACCCGGCGACATTGCCTTCCGCGGCAATTTCGCCACGGTCAAAGATGGCACAGTCATCGACCGACGAGCGGGTCGTATCAGCGATACCCACCGGCTGGCAGAAGCGATCAGAGAGCACGTGCACCTCGATTGCGAGTTCATTTTCAAAGAGTCAGCAGGACATAGAGCAGCCCTTGTTCTGCGAGGGGAAGACCTCAGTCCGAGCATTACGCCCACCGACCCGCATCACATCGGGGCGCTGTTGCCATCACAACCTACGACGACCGGCCTTTCGCCACAGAAAACAGCGAAGCTCGTTAATGATTTCACTCGCCAGGTGTGCGCGATCCTAAGTGATCATCCGGTGAACAAAAAACGGACCGAAGCGGGCGAACTTCCAGCGAACGCAATACTACTTCGCGGGGCAGGCGCAGTTCCGCACCTGATCCCATTCAAAGAACGCACAGGTCTTGATGCCGCTGTGATCGCGGCGACCGCATTGGTGATCGGGATTGGCAAACTTACTGGCATGGAATACGTGCCGACTACAGGCGCAACAGGGCACATTGACTCAAATATCGACGGAAAAGTGAAGAACGTCAACAGAGCATTGAAGACACACGCGTTTGTGCTCCTTAACATAAAAGGCGCAGATGAAGCCGGCCATGATGGTGATTTCGATACCAAAGCGAACTTCTTGACTCGGGTCGATGCCGCGCTGTCGGAGCTTGCAATCGACGAATCTACACTTGTCGTTATTACTGCAGATCATACAACGCCAGTGAGCCTCAGAGAACACTCCGGTGACCCAGTTCCGTTCCTAATACACGGAAAAGGCGTTCGAACTGACGAGATTAACGTATTTAACGAGTGTTCTGCGGCTCTGGGGGGCATGAATCGTGTCCGCGGGGTTGATTTAGTTCCAGTTCTCACGGATCTCGTAGGCAAAGGCCAGAAATTCGGTGCGTGACTTCCATCAAAAAACACGGAGTTGCGTTTCGCTCGCATGCCGCTTGGCGAATTAGTCGGTTATCAGTCTGCGTTAGTGGCATCGCGAGCGCTTTCAATAGAATGTGATAGTCGGCGACAAAAAATTAAAGCAAGAGCGCCAAAAGTCGATTGTCGAAAACTGTGGAGCGAAAAATGTCAGTTCATCCGATTGAATTCCGTTATGGCACCAATGAGATGAAGGCGATATGGAGCCAAGAGCGTAAGCTCAATTATTTGCTCCGCGTGGAAGTGGCGCTTTCAAAAGCGGAAGCCGAGCTCGGAGTTATACCAAAAGAGGCGGCGGACCAAATCGAAGAGGCTGCAGGACAAATCACGCTAACCCGCGTGGCAGAAATTGAAGAAGAAATCCATCACGACATCATGGCCGTCGTCGAGGCCATTGCCGAGAAAATTTACGCGCAAGCCGATTATGTACACTACGGGGCGACGTCCAGTGATATCATCGACACAGCTCTGGCGTTACAGCTGCGCGATTCGTGTAAAATCCTCAAGTCGAAACTCATTCGACTCAGAAACGTTTTGGCAAATCTCGCTGACGAAAACAAGGATAGAGTGTGCGCCGCCAGAACTCACGGACAAATCGCTGTACCGACAACCTACGGTCTGCGGTTTGCCGTCTGGGCGATGGAAATACATCGGCATCTGCAACGGCTTTCAGAAACGCGCGGTCGGATCGAAGTCGGTCAGATGACGGGAGCGGTGGGCACCCAAGCAGCCTTTGGCAAGCAGGCTGTCGAGATTCAAGCGCGGACGTTGAAATTGTTAGGATTGGAGTCCGTTGACGTATCGACACAAGTCATACAACGGGATCGTCATGCCGAATACGTGATGCTGCTCGCCAACATCGCCACGTCCCTCGAGAAGATATTCACAGAAATCAGAACACTGCAACGAAGCGAAATAGCCGAAGTCTCTGAAGGGTTCGGCAAAGCACAAGTTGGATCCTCAACCATGCCGCACAAGCGAAATCCTATCAAGTCAGAACAAATCTGCGGCCTAGCCCGCGTCGTCCGATCGTTCGTTATGCCGGCACTAGAAAACAACACGCTCTGGGACGAGAGAGACCTCACAAATTCTTCCTGTGAGCGCATCATCTTTCCTGAAGCAACTATTCTGAGTGATCACATTGTGACGCTCTCCATCAACGTTTTAGGGAATCTGACGTTCAACGAGCAGAACATCAGACGCAATCTAAGTCTCATGAGGGGCCTGAACATGAGCGAAGCCGTGATGATGCACCTCGCAAAGAAGATCGGAAGACAACGCGCGCACGAAATCATACGATCAGCAGCAATGAACGCCTATGAGAGCGGCGATACCATTTCAGAGGCACTGCTCAAAGAGCCACTGCTTGCCGAACATCTCACGAAAGAGCAACTCGAGTGGATGGTGCGTCCCGAGAACTATGTTGGGACGGCTCCTCAACAAGTAGAGCGCGTGGTGACGCTTCTGAGGCAGGACGAGTGTCTGGAATAGTCGGAGCTGTTGGGCCGAGAGCCTTCTGGGCTGTGCGGTCGATGCACCAAGTCCTCAAGCACCGGGGAGACGTGCGCCGCTGTTCCCAGGGAAAATTAGCGAATGACACAGAATATGCCGTGAGTGCTTTGGGCGATGCGCAATTCAGTGCGATTTCTGGCAGTAGTGGTTTGTCAATAACAGTTTCAGACAGGTACCACTCAAGTTACGCCCAAGCGCGCATTGTTGATTCGCAGGTTCTGCTGCTAGACAGGGACTGCATAGGCTCGCGACCATTATTCTACGGATCAAACCTGAAGGGTTCGCTATGCGCATTCGCGTCTGAACGCAAAGCTCTGTGGTCCGTCGGAATCAATCGCGCCGAACGGGTCGACCCAGGAACCACAGTGGCGATTCACGGGCCGCGGAGCATTACGTTTGGCACGAAAAAAACCCTTCAGCAGTCAAGCAGGAACTGCCCAGCCAATGACGAATCACGTGTGGTAAGCGACCTTCGCGAACTTCTTAAGTCCGTGATGAATGAACTCGCTGATGAACAAATGGGCGTCGCGTTCTCGGGCGGAGTCGACAGCTCCTTGCTCTGTGCTATCATGGCGAATAACGCGAACAACCGATACTTCGCGGCAGGATTGCCTGAATCGCACGATCTGAAAAGCGCACAGCAGGCGGCCCGTCTGATGCGAATAGACCTCCAGGTCATTCACCTTGACGCCTGCCACGTCGAAATGCTTATTCCTCGCGTTATTGAAACTGTCGAGAGTTGCAATCCGCTCGATCTCGCGATCGCTCTCCCGATGTACGTTCTTTGTGAGCAAACAAAAGCAGCGGGCTTGAAATCTATTCTGACCGGGCAAGGAGCAGATGAACTCTTTGCAGGCTATTCGAGATACGCAAAGCTCCCCGCTGCAAATCCCCAAGGGCTCCGCGACGCGCTCGAAATTGACGTGCTTAACATCGCGAGGGACAACCTCGAACGAGACAACTTGGCGGCTGCATCACACTCGATAGATATCATTTTGCCGTATCTAGATCCGCGGGTAGTAAAGTTTGGATTGACGATTGACAGCACACTGAAACTCAACCGCGGAATCAACAAGTATATCTTGCGTAAAGTGGCTGAGCAGCTGATGCCTCACGAATTAGCGTACAGACGGAAAAAAGCGCTCCAGTACGGGACAGGGGTAAGTGCAGTGTTGCGGAAACTCGCACGTAAAAACCTTCCTTACGACAAGCGCAACAGTAAAGGCGCTGTAGGGATTTATTTGCAATCAGTAGCTGAAAAACGCGGTATCGCGGTGGCAGAATGATAACTAAGACAGATGTTGAACAAATAGCGCGGCTCGCGTGTATCGACCTTGACGAAGAAGATATGCAAGCGTTCACGGTGCAATTCAATGCTATACTGGAGTACTTTGAAGAGCTCGAAGACATTGAAGCGGAACTGACTGAGCAAGAGGAGCACAACGTGCTGCGTGCAGACGAGGTTACGCCGAGCCTAACACAACAAGACGCTCTTGCGAACGCACCAAGAGTCGAAAATGGCTATTTCAGGGGCCCACGGATACTATGAGCCACCGAGAACACGTTGAAGAATTGCTTGACGCCATCAGACGAAGCAAACTCAACGCATTTATCACGGTCGATTACGAAGGTGCGCGACAACAAGCTGAAGAAGCTGATGCGGGTGAACTTGATGGGCGGCTGGCTGGCATCCCCATCGCGATTAAAGACGCCATTTCAACCAAAGGGCTGCGAACCACGTGCGCCTCAAAGATGTTGGAACATTACGTTCCCCCATACGACGCTTTCGTTGTCAAGAAATTGCGCGAAGAAGGTGCCGTCATAATTGGCAAAACGAACATGGACGAATTTTCGATGGGCACCTCAACAGAAACAAGCTTCTTCGGACCGTGCAAGAATCCTTGGGACCTCGAGCGCGTGCCAGGCGGCTCTTCTGGGGGCAGTGCCGCCGCAGTGGCGGCACAGGAGGCGGATCTTGCGTTAGGTTCTGACACGGGGGGCTCGATTCGGTGCCCTGCGTCCTTTTGCGGAGTGGTCGGCCTGAAGCCTACCTACGGCAGAGTGTCACGCAACGGTCTCGTTTCGTACGGCAATTCAATGGAACAGATAGGACCTATCGCGCGAACCGTGGAAGCCTGCGCAGGGCTCTTTGAGGTCATCGCTGGCTACGATCCTTGGGACAACACTTCTCGCGACGCCCCAGTGTCGCACTACGTCGCCAAGCTCCGGGACGAAATAGCTGGCTTAGAGGTTGGCGTGCCACAGGATTTTTTTGGCGAAGGCGTTGATCCTGTCGTGGAAAACGCAACGTGGGAAGCTATAGCGGTGCTTGAAAGCCTTGGCGTGCACGCTAAGGAGACGTCGATGCCGAATCTCAAGTATGCGCTTTCAGCCTACTACATCCAAGCGATGTCGGAAGCATCGTCTAACCTTGCTCGGTACTCTGGAATCATCTATGGACATCGGGTCCAAAAAGACCACGATTGGCACACGACGTTCTCGGAGAACCGCGCGTCAGGATTTGGCAAAGAGGTCAAACGACGCATACTGCTCGGTACATATGCGCTCTCGGCCGGATACTACGACAAGTACTACCTGAAAGCGCGCAAAGCGAGGGCATTAATAAGCCGAGATTTTCAGAGGGTTTTCAAGCAATTCGACGCGCTCATCGCACCAACGATGCCGTACGCTGCGTTTAAGATCGGCGAAAAAATCGAAGATCCTCTGTCGCTATACAAGGTCGATATTAACACTGTTCCAATTAATCTGGCGAACGTGCCATCTCTATCCGTTCCGTGCGGGCGAAAAGGGCGCTTGCCCATTGGGATGCAAATTATCGGTGATCAATTCAACGAACAACTGCTGTTCAACATCGCGTTTCAATTCGAGCAAAACACGAACAATAAGCACGCTGTGTGACAACGCCGATAATCGCTCTGAGTTTCTTTACCCTGAGGCTTACGCGCCGTGTGTTCGTCGTGGCGCCGGACCTCGCCGCAGCGTCTCCGTGATGGATCGTGCGGCTATCGGGGCAGTCAGGCTAGCACCGAAATCCTGTCAAAAGCGTCAATAAGCCTCTGGGTCACGTTTTTTGAATCAATTATATCTAGGCCAAACCCCATATTAGTTCGTGGTGCGACGCATGGCTGAACCAAAAGACTTAATTCGCAAATTTGAATACGCAGAGAAATTGAAGTCTGAAGTATCAATCGCAAATCAACTGCTTGAAAAGCTTATTGGACTCAAAGATGATGAATTAGTTGGCGGTCAGAAGGTTGTTGAGGCCTATTTGAATTCACTTATGATGGAGATTAAGCTCGCCCAGAACGTGCTCGGTTCAAGAGTGATCTTCTCAAGAACCACGCGTAAACTCACAGAAGCGATAGGACGAATCAATCTTAGAGAGTATGACGAAGCACGACTGTGTTTCAGCGAAGCGCTTACGGACGTTACCACAAGCTGCGCTGAATCGTTTGAAGCGCTGGCCAAACTTAAGCTGATGTAAAACGGCAGAGCTATAAAACAGGGCCGCGATTAAAAAATGAAATAGACGCCAACGTAGCGTTTTCCCTATCCTCAAACCTTGGCGTAAGATTTTTCAGATCTTGCTGCGTCGCAGCGCGCGATCGATCGGCTGCGAGAAGCGCTGCTGCAAAGGAATTGACGGCAACTGCACTTGAGGCTCTCGCACTTGCGCGAAGACGTTGAAGTACCTGCGGGCAATTTGATCCCACGTTAGGGCCCGTCCGTATGCGTGCACTCGATGGCTTAAGGTCTTCCGAAGCTCCGCGTCAGCGACGAGGAGGTTGATTTTTTCAGCGATGTCCTCAGGGTCGCCAAATTCAACAAACAAGCCTCTGCCGTTTGACAGGGCTTCAGTGGCGTGTGCAAACTTCGTTGCGACGATACTCCTCCCGCACCCTATCGCCTGGGACAAGACTCCACTCGATATCTGATCCGGATTCATGTTTGTTACGGCACAGACGTCGGTGGCCAAAAAGTGTCTAATCATATCTTTATTAGAGAGGTAGCGCTCGACGAATCGCACGTTGCGCGATAGGCCAAGCTCCTTCACAAGACCGTCGATTTTTTCCTTGTGTAGCTCACGCACCTTTCGGTCGAGCGCAGGATGATGCTCTCCAACCACCATGTAGGTGATGTCCTCACGCGGATTCGCCTCAATAATTGACGGCAGCGCTTGGATAACATATTCAATTCCCTTATCGGGATTAATTAAGCCGTAGCTCGCTATTACGAACTTTCCGGCCAATCCCAGACCCCGTTTCGCGAACTCTGTGTCAACAAGTTTAGGCACTTGGGGCACGCCGTGCGGCACCATCGTGAGCTGGGCCTTATCCAATCCAAACTTGTTCTGTAACAGGTCAATACCTGCGTTTGCAGAAACAATGACTCTGTCTGAAAGCGCGTATATGTCCTTGACGACTTCTCTCATGCGGGATGGGGGGTTCGGTAAAACGGTATGAAAAGTCGTGACAATCGGCTTTCTAACCCTCCGCATGAATTCCAGAATGTAGCAGCCGAAATCGCCTTTATATAGCCCAAACTCGTGCTGAATATTGATGACGTCAATTTTAGAGTCGTTTATGCGTTTCGCAGCGGCAATGTAGCTTTCAACATTACAGTCTTTGATGACGTTGAACGTTTTGGACGCAAAGCGTTTGCTGCGAACAAACTCCTTTTTGCCCAGTTGCGCCGCCTGAGCCCTGAGTGACACGTTACTTAAAAAGAGCTTCCTGCACTCTTGGATGACACTCACATTCCATACTGCATTATCAGAGATGTTCGATAAACTGGTTGCTAGGTCGTGGGTAAACGTAGCGATTCCGCATTCCCGTGGGGGAAATGAACTCACAAAGTTTACATTCAGTGGTTTGGGACTTAATATTCAATCATCTCCTATAACATATACGCCTAGCACACACAAAAACTTATGCGTCGCTGATTCAAAACGCGACTTTCTTTGTCATTAATCGCGTAATGCACGGTAAGGGACGTGTTGATTGGATTGTGTCTAGCGGGGTTTCAAAGGCGAACTTTGAGTTATGTCTAACGGGGTTTCAAAGGCGAACTTCGAGCTGTTTGTCAAACTAAGTGCTGTCTATTGAGTCAGCGGCTTAACCGATACTAATTAATAGAATCCGCACAAATGTACGGGCGGTGATACCCGATGGCCGACGAGAAAAAGGAAGGATACAAGTTTAAAAAGGACATGAAGACGGGAACTCTGAACGCCCCCGACACCGATGGCTACAACGCGAACTACGAGCACGAACAAGACATGGACAAGGTCAAAAAGCTTGAAGTGTGTGACCTTAGCCCTGATACAGAAGGCATCTGCGAGCCAGAAGAGAAAAAACCCGAACACGTCTTCGTTTCTGAAGACAAAAAGAAGAAAGAATAGCACCGTTGCCGCGGCTGGCGCTTTCCGCGGGCTTGTCGTCTCACCCGTCATCTCTTTTTGGACAGTGCGCGTCAACCGCAATTATGATGCGCGTCGTCGCGACACACGACGTAAAAAGCGCAAGAATATTGCAATTGATTCGCCTAACGTAGTTGTTAAAAGATTTTTTATAGATTGAAGGCAGATTCGATTGAGATGAAGGTTTGGTTCATCGGAATCAAAGGCGCTGTCGCCACGACGACCCTTGTAGGGGTTCTCGCTATAAAGCGCGGCTTAAGTGCATCAAACGGCATATTGTCCGAGGAGAGACGTTTTTCCAGGCTGAATCTTGAGCGACTCGAGGACTTTCAATTTGGCGGTCACGATATTAGGAGCGTCGCATTGTACGACGCCGCTTATCAAAACGTCAGCGACAATAACACGTTTGACACTATGCAGCTTGCGGAGTTGAAAGAAGAGATAGACTCCATTCCGGTGAAGTGCGGCATTATCAATAACTGTGGGGACGCAATATCCTCCCTTTGCGACAACACGGGCCTAACGCTAAGCGAAGCAGCAAATCAAGTATCACAAGAACTTCGCGAGTTCGCTGGAGACGAACGCTGTGTAGTGGTTAACTTGGCCTCAACTGAACCGCACTTTGCGCCTCAACCAGAATATGCGACACTCGACAGTTTTGAGGCCGCAATCAAAGCGAATTCAAAAAAGATCCCTGCGAGCGCAATTTATGCGTATTGCGCCATCAAAAACGGGTTGCCATACGTCAACTTCACGCCATCAATGGGCAACGATATTCCCGCCATAAAAGAGTTGGCTAACACCCTGGGCGTCCCGCACTGCGGAAAAGACGGGAAGACCGGGGAGACTCTCGTCAAAACTGCTCTCGTACCTATGTTCAAGTGCCGGCATCTGACAATTGATGGCTGGTACGGAAGCAACATACTTGGAAACCTAGACGGACAGATACTGAGGCATCCGGACAACAAGCAGTCAAAGCTCATCACAAAGACGAGTGTGGTGCCGAAGATGCTAGGTTACGAGCTGCATCTAGGAAGCCGCATTGACTATTTTCCCCCTCTTTCGGACCACAAGGTCGCTTGGGACTTCATCTCGTTTAAAGGGTTTTTGGGGCATCGCATGAACATGCAGTTCACGTGGCAAGGGTGCGACAGCATACTGGCGGCGCCCCTTGTGATCGACCTCATCCGCTTCATGGAACTCGCACAACGGAAAGGTGCACGCGGATTGGTCGATGAGCTCGCGTTCTACTTTAAGGACCCTCTTGATACCGACGTCCTTGACCTGTGCTCGCAATACACCATGCTCAACGAATGGGTCGAACAATTTTAAGCGCTTCGATCACCCGTCAGCCGAATTTTTCCGCCCCCTTAACCAAGCCGCATTGTCACAAGCCTTTTCTGCGACAAGAGGAGGAATTGTCCGACCAAATGCTTGCAACTGTTTATTAACTTTGAAGTAAACCTCCTGTTGGGATTAGCATGCCACCCGAAAATATCGACAATCAGCCTTCAGACCAGGACGACGAACGATTTGATTCCTTCGTCGATGAAAAAGACGACGTCAAACGCGTCAAGCCGAAAGATCAAGGAGTTGTGGAAGCGGACGATCAAAAGGAGAACAGAGAAATCTATGACGGCTCCCTGGAGCTCAAGATCGATGAGGCTGCTACTGAAGAACACGACGGCGAAGTCGTCGAAGAGGTGGGTCACGACCCGTGGGGCAAAGAACCCGACTATGGTCATCAGTATAATGAAGAGGTCGTGGACAAAGAGGTCGCTGCGGGCGAGGGAGTCTATACGCCTGAAGGACGCGAGGAACTCGTCGAAGATGACGAGATCACCAGCGAAGAGGCTTTCTATATGGAGGGCCGCGATAAGGTCTTGAAGCGAAAGGCGAAGGATTTCACCGACAACCCCGAAATCCAACAGCAGTGGGAGGAGGATTAGTACTGGCAGCTAGCTCAGCCATTGAAATGTCAGCCGCCACCGCTCTGGTGAGCCCTTTTAACCTCTTACCGAGAAGCGGGGGGTTCCGGAACTCGGCGTGAATCGACATACGATCGGCCTAAGAGCTATTCCCGTTTCCGTTCAGCTCATTGTCTAAGAATTTTTCATACCCAGCGAGATCCAAAAGTCCGTGGCCGCTGAGGTTGAACACGATTACTTTAGCCTCGCCGGTCTGTTTGCATTTGATGGCTTCGTCTATTGCTGCCTTGATAGCATGACTCGATTCAGGAGCTGGACAAATGCCTTCAGTCTGGGTGAAAAGTGCACCTGCCTCAAACGTTGCAAGCTGCTTATAGGACACGGCGTCGACGTAGCCGAGGTTCTTTAAGAGACTTAGGCTTTGTGCGTCGCCGTGATAACGAAGCCCGCCGGCGTGTATAGGCGATGGAACGAAATCATGTCCCAACGTATACATTTTGATCATCGGCGCGAAACCAGCCACGTCACCGAGGTCGTACTTGTACTCGCCCTTTGTAAGCGTCGGGCAACTCGTCGGCTCCACGCCTATGAACTGCGTGCCATTTCCATTTCTGATGTGCTCACCAAGAAGCGGATATGCAAACCCGGAAAAGTTCGAACCCCCGCCAACGCACCCGATCATGATGTCCGGATTTTCTTCTGCCTTCTTGAGCTGAGCAACCGTCTCTTCTCCAATAATGGTCTGATGAAGCAGAACGTGTTCCAGTACCGACCCCAGCGAGTACTTGGTCTGTGCAGAGGCCAAACTCGTTTCGGCTGCCTCGCTTATAGCAAGCCCAAGAGAACCGGGATGATCAGGAGATTTGGCGAGTGCTTGTCGTCCGCTTTCCGTCAAATTCGAAGGGGAAGGGATGACCTCGGCCCCGTAGAGTCGCATGAGCGTTTTTCTTCCAGGCTTTTGATCGTAGCTTACCCTGACCATAAACACCTTGCACGACAGGTCAAACATTGAACACCCGAGCGCCAGAGCGGTGCCCCACTGCCCGGCACCGGTCTCCGTCACGAGGCCCTCGCTGCCATCAATCTTATTGTAGTACGCCTGGGCAATAGCCGTGTTGGGCTTGTGAGATCCTGCAAACGAAACGTCTTCCCTCTTGTAATAGATTCGGGCAGGCGTTTTTAGGTAGTCCTCAAGCCTCTTCGCCCGGTAAAGCGGCGTGGGCCGTCCGACTCTCAAATACGCTTCAAAAACCTCGTCGGGGATATCGATGTACCGGCTGGTCGACACTTCCTGTTTGACTAACGAGCTCGAAAACAGCGCAAGCATATCGTCGAGTGTCGCGGGCTCTTGCGTACGCGGGTTTAACGGAGGGGGCAGCTTTGCCGGCAGATCAGACTGAATATTGTACCAGCTTCTAGGCATCTCGTCTTCGTCTAACAGAATCTTTAACTCGCTCATGTTTATCACAATGTAATTTATTATACTTTAAAGATATTATTTATACTCTAATGTATATTCATATCATATATACTTTGCGCGGTACCCCTGAGCTTAAGGCGCATACCGCGTTACGAGCAGCGCAGCTTCCATATTCCAGTATATAACTATAAAAACGTACAATGCGCAGTGACCAGCGTGTTTAAGGACCGCATACAAGCAGGACATGTACTGGCTGACTTGTTGGCACGATACGAAGGTCAAAGCGCAGTGGTCTTAGCGATTCCGCGCGGCGGCGTTCAAGTCGCATTTCCTGTCGCTGTGCGTCTGCGCGCTCTACTTGATTTAGTCATACCGCGCAAACTCCCGGTTCCATCTAATGCCGAAGCGGGGTTTGGGGCGATCACCGCTGATGGATCTAGAGCTCTAAACGACGACCTTATCACCTATCTAGGATTGACAGACTCAGAAGTCGATGAGATTGCGACACAGGTGCTGGCGGAGGTAAAGCGGCGCGAAACCAGATATCGAGGCGGGAGGCCTTTCCCCGAGTTGACGGATCATGTAGCGATAGTCGTCGACGATGGACTAGCTACCGGATATACGGCACTTGCAGCGATAAATTACGTGAAAAAAAGAAAACCCAAACAGGTGATTTTGGCGGTGCCGGTTGCTTCGAAAGGCGCTGAAATGCTCGTCAGATCTCAGGTCGACGAGTACATTTGTCCGTTAACGAGCGATAGGCCGTGGTTTGCCGTGGCAAGCTTTTATGAACGATTCTACGATTTGACTGACGAAGAGGTGCTAACGTGCATCAAAAAGTACGAACTTGTCGCCGAAGGGTGGTGAGGGCTCCTACTTGTGCTTGATGATGATTGTCGCCTCGCGCAGTTCGATCACGTCGGCCGCGACACCTTCTATGGCGCGCTCCTTTTTGATAACGAAATCTTCCGGCTCGAGTTGGATCCCACCAATTGTCACTGATCCCTTCTCGATTTGATCTGCGATCTCCTGAGCGGGTGTTTCGCTTATGAGCTGCACGATGTATTTCGCTTCCGACTTAAAACGTGGGCCCAGTGAGCCGAGATTGGGCCTGATTTCAGTGACCATTTCGTGGATATCTGGTTCTCCTCGTTTGTAGGTTATGCCGGCGTTGAGCGCATTGTCGATATCTGGTGCCCCATCCGTAATATCACAGTCCGTGTAGACGTAAACGCCCTCAATTCGGGCGTTCAGTGCGATGCGCTGTTCAGATTTCCACCGCCTGACGCTGCTAATTATTTCTTTGATCAGCTCGCCGGTGTGCCGCGCCTCTTTTACCGCTGCGGCGGATGCCGCAATAACGACGCTCGCCGAAGCGCCGCTGAAAGTGACTTCCGGTTCCGCTCCGATACGTTCCTGCAATTTTATGTTAAACTCGGGCCACGCCTGCAAGTGAACGCTTTGCTCGCCCGGGTTGATGTGCGAAAACAACTCTTCTGCAAAGAAGGGGCAAAAGGGCGCCAGCAGCTTCGCTATAGTATCAAGGGCGAGATGCAAAGCGGCAACGCTGTAACGGTCTCGTTCATATAGTCTACCTTTGGCGGCCTCTACGTAATGGTCCGCCAACGTGTTCCACACGAACGATCGGATATCCTTAAGAGCCTCGTCAAAGCTAAAATGATCCATGCTCGAGGTGACTGATCTTACCAGACTGGCAAGCTCATAGATTAGCCAGATTTCAGTCGAATTCTTGGGCCCATAAACGACTGGCTCCACGCCTTGGCTTAGGTGTATCATCGCGAACCTGAAGACGTTCCACAGCTTCGTCAAAAACCGTGAAGAAGCCGTGAGATCTTTTGTGTTGTACGGAACGTCGGATCCGACTGAGCCGCCGATTGCCGCCCATTGTCGAACAGCGTCGGTTCCATACTGCTCTATTACGCTCTCCGGAGCGATGATATTGCCGAGCGACTTGCTCATTTTTTGGCCGTCTTCACCGAGTACCATTCCGTTGACGACGACGCACTCCCAGGGTTTACTCCCCACCAGGGCGTCAGATCGCAGTATGGAATAAAACGCCCAGGTCCTAATGATATCGTGACCCTGGGGGCGTAATTGAGTGGGAAAATGCTCTTTATACGCGGCGTCGGGCCAGCCGGCGACGTTTAAAGCCGAGATCGACGAGTCCATCCACGTGTCGAGGACGTCATATTCAGGCGTAAAGCTTGAAGAGCCACAAGCACACTCGTTTCTTGGTGCTTCTTCAGTGGGGTCCAACGGTAGCCAGCGTTCGTCAGCAACCAGAACGCGTCCGCACTGGTCACAGTACCATGCCGGGATAGGCGTGGCGAAAACGCGCTGACGCGAGATGCACCAGTCCCATTCGACGCTTTCTGTCCAATTCTTCAGCCGGTAAAATGCGTACGGCGGAACCCACTGAATTTCAGCTGCGCGCTGGAGAACGACGTCCTTATCGATCTTGACAAACCACTGGTTCTCTGAAAGAATCTCGATTGGAGTTTCGCATCTGTCGTGAATCCCGACGTTCTGCTCGATTCGTTCCTGTTTCGTCACGAGCTTGTTTTCTAGCAGATCTCCAATGATGCGCTCTTTCGCTTCACTGATGCTTGCGCCGTTGTACTTAGCGTCGGTGACGCGGCCATCCTTGCCAATGACTTTTTTCAGCGGTAGGTTGTGCTTCTTCCACCATCGTACGTCCTGCTTGTCACCAAACGTACAGATCATTACGGCTCCCGTGCCAAAAGCAGGATCGACCGCTTCGTCCCCTATAACCGGTACCTCTTCGCCATAGAGCGGCGTTCGAATACTCTTGCCGATCAGACGCTCGTGCCGTTCATCGTGCGGGTTTACTGCGATAGCGACGCAGGCACCCAAGAGCTCGGGACGCGTAGTTGCGATCTGTACCGATTCTGTGTCGCACCCTTTGAAAACGATATAATAGAGAACCGTTGACCTCGAATCATAATTTACTTCGGCAAACGCGATGGCCGTCTCACATCGAGGACACCAGTTCACAGGGTGGTCGCTTTTGTAAATGCGGTCGTCGCGGTACATTCGCACGAACGATTTCTGCGTCTTCTCAAAGTATGTCGGGTCCATAGTAACGAACTCTTGCGACCAGTCTATTGAAAACGCGAGCCGCTGCATCGTCCCTTTCATCAAAGCAATGTTCTCTCGCGTCAAGCTTTCACAAAGTCCTCTAAACTCGTGGCGGGGGATCTGGTTTTTTGTTACGTTGTAGGTAGTCTCGACCTTCACCTCCGTCGGCAGTCCGTGACAGTCCCATCCCTGGGGAAACATCACGTCGAAGCCCTTCATGCGCTTGTATCGTGCGATAAAATCGATATAGCACCAGTTGAGGGCGTTTCCTAGATGAAAATTACCAGTAGGATACGGCGGAGGCGTGTCGATTATGAAACGGTATGCGCGCGGTTCTCCGCGAAACCGATACATGTCCGCGTTCCATGCTGTAAGCCATTTCGACTCGATATACTCGTGCTCGTAGTTCTTCGGTATGGCCATACTCTCTCACACGTGTGGCTTCAGGCGGTTCATAGCTGATAACTTCTCGCCTTGCTCACTAATAACGTTGTTTGAAAGGGTTCCTATGCCGCTAATATCCACATCGACGGTATCGCCTGGTCTGAGTTGTCCCACGCCTGAGGGCGTGCCAGTAGCGATCACATCCCCCCCTTCGAGGGTCATGATGCGTGATATAAATCTGACTAGATAGTCTACGTCAAAAACGAGGTCTCTTGTGTTTGAGCTCTGCCGCTGGCGGCCGTTGACACGCGTCACGATGTGAGCATTTCGAGAATCTAGTTCGGTTGCGATAAACGGTCCGAGGGGCGCAAATGTGTCAAAGCTTTTCGAGCGCGTCCACTGACCGTCCTGAATCTGAAGGTCTCTAGCGGTCACGTCATTAAGGCACGTATAGCCAAGTACGACGCGCTTCGAATCATCAACGTTTACGCATCTCTGGCCAATAACGACAGCCAGCTCTCCCTCGAAGTCCACCCGAGAACTAATGGAGGGATGCACGATGCTTTCTCCTGGGCCAATCACACTCGTGGAGGGTTTGAGAAATATAGTAGGCCGTTCCGGGACTTGGGTTCCAAGTTCTCGCGCGTGGTCGGTGTAGTTCAAACCGACACCCACAATCTTGCTAGGGCAAGCGGGCGCGAGCACTTGTAATTCAGACAACTCGTAGGTTCTCCCGTTGCCATGTACGCGCGTTCCTTCCACCGTCCCCAAAAACATCTCATTGTGGAGCTTGAATCGACCGATCACAAATTCACCTTTCTGCCCGTCGCATCGCGCATATATACCCCAAAATCGCCCTCTTGTAGCTGCGCTCCTGCAAAAACGGGACCGTCCGAGCAGACGCGCAGGCCTGATGGATCGATGCAGCAAGAACCACACAACCCGACGCCGCACTTGATGTATCGGTCCAAGCTGAACTGACTCGGCACCCCGGCAACCGTTGCGTGGTCTAACACTTTGCGCATCATCTTTTCAGGGCCGCACGACACTATTTCGTTGTAGCCTCGAATCCTATCAAGCAAATCGATGGTCGGGCCTTTGTGGCCAGCAGAGCCATCATCGGTGGTTATCCAGAGCGATCCAGCACTCTTGAATCGCTCAGTGAATAGCAGCTCGTCCTCTGTTTTGGCGCCGAGAATAGTTATGACATTGTTTTTTAGCGCCTCAGCAAGTGGCGCCAGTGGGGCAGCGCCCACCCCTCCGGCCACAAGCAGCACAGGCGGCTTGATCACGCGGAACCCATTTCCGAAAGGGCCTCTGATACCGAGTGTGCCACCGACGCCCAGAGCGCACATCGCCGCCGTGGCATCACCAACTTGTTTAACGGTGATGCCATTTGCGTACGACAGACTCATCGGTATCTCGTCGACGCCTCTAATCCACACCATGACGTACTGCCCAGGAATGAAACGAAAAGAGTGATCGAAAAAGAAGGTCTTAACGTCTCTCGATTCAGTTTTGATGTCTGTAATTTCCACATTTCTGACATACATCGTCCTTAAAAAGGACGTAAGCCATATTTTAAGTTTCTGCCGACTCGTCCCGCCGCCGCTTTTCCGCTGCTCGGCGTCCTCAGCACGTTCGGGTCGCCCGCAAGTAACAATAACGCCCTATCAATCAACAGAGAGAGGAGGACAATATCCCAAAAAACGCGCGCACGCCCCTGCTTGGGGATGATGTAGCAAGAAGTCTCGTAGCGGGAAACGGTGGCCGTCCGCAAGCAAGATGCAGCGCTCATTCGATTGAATAACGCGTAGCAATACAATTAAATCTCTAAAAGCCATCGATCATGCGAATAGGAGCTGCGACATGGAGCACAAGGTTAAGGTCATCGGTTTCGGGGCGCTGAACTGCGACAGAATTTGCCGGGTGGATGATTTGGCACTCCCCGGGCGCGAGATCGGCGTGGTTTCGGCCACCAGGCAGCCAGGAGGCTCTGCAGCGAATACCATCGTCGGACTCGCCCGCTTAGGCGTCAGAACTGGATTTCTAGGAACGGTAGGCGATGACAGGGAAGGATCACAGTTGGTGGACGATTTGCGGCGTGAAGGCGTTGATGTGGACGGCATCACGATATCAGAGGGGGATACTGGCTCAGCGTTGATATTCATCGATTCGCGCGGAGAGAGAGCTATCTATGTCCTCCCAAGCGTAAACGATTCATTCTTCACCGAAAATCACGATTATGCCAAGCAGGCCGAAATACTGCACGTCAGCTCTTTTATGGGCATTGATCAATTCCAAATGCAAATCTCGTACGTTCGCCACCTACGCAGGTCGCGAACAAAGATATCGTTTAGCCCGGGTAGCATTTACGCGAAGCTCGGATTAGACCAATTGAAACCACTAATTGAACGTACTTTCACGCTTTTTCTCAACAAAGAAGAAGCGCAACACTTAACCGGATCAGCACGCGTGGAAGATGCAGCGACTCTCTTGGACTTGGGAGCAAACACCGTCGCCGTCACACTCGGCGACGCGGGTTCTTATGTGGCAACGCGAAGCGAGAGACTCTATATCGCTCCTTACGAATCGCAGATAACCGACACCGTCGGGGCGGGAGACGCATTCGCAGCAGGGTTCCTGTACGGACAGCTGGCCGGCAAGGACCTGCACGAATCGGGTCTTTATGGCAACTTTATGGCGTCAAAATCTGTCGCGCAGCTTGGCGGGAGAAGGGGCCTTCTGCGTGATCTTAGAGAGTTATCCGACTGACCACGTGCATGAAACACACGGTGCTGGGTCGCGCCGGTGATGCGATTGTGGCAGCGAGACGTGGTTGAAAGCTCGCTCGACAAGCGTGCAGAGCGCCTTTTTAACTTCGCATTCTTAAGGAGACCTAATGCTAGTCCTTAACTATTTTCCTACGGTTATTTCGATCGCCGAGACGTTTGTGTTACCGGTCTCGGTGCTAAGACTCTCAGTCGAGGTCTCTATTTTTTTCGTCGTGACGTCTGAGAGGAACCGGTTTATAGAAATCTGTTCCACATCAACTGCCCGCGAAATAGCTCTCCCCCGAGCTTTAATCAAGACCTCGTCGGCTCCGTTGTTAAACTGCGTTACCACGGCTAGCACGTAATTCATTACAGGTTTGTTGCCTACGTAGATTATGTTGTCGTCTGTCATACTGTGCCTCCCTTGAGGATCTAACAGACACAAAAGCATTATGATAGATAAAACTTTCTAACCAAATTCGGTGCGCTTCAACCAAAAAATGCTCAGATTGGCCACTATTCGACAAACGGCTTCATCTTTACGGCGTCTTGTTCGAGCAGTGGTGATTCGCAGATTATGGTGGCGTCACAAGCGTTTTCTTTAAGCGCGCTGACAAGTAGCCTAAACTGGACGAGGTCGACGGGCAGATGCCTGCGCTCGTTTCCCTTCGAAAACTCAATCCCGGAGAAGTGGCTGTGCAGGTGACTGTGGTCACTAAACAGAGCCCGAAGGGGGCGCGCGTAGTCCTCAACGGTGTGCAAGCACCCATTGCACCGTGCGTGCAAATGTGCGAAATCAATAACGGGGCGTATGTCTGGCAGCTCCTGATGCAGTCTCTGCAACTCGTCAACCGTTCCGAACTGACTTTGCCGACCTAGTAGTTCGACACCGAGCTGCGTCCGCTCAATGCCGCGGTCCCGCATATAATCCAGCAAACCCGCGCACGCGTCTGTGACTAACTCGTACGTCTCGTCTTTGGTATACTTCTTGGTATAATATGCTGAATGAAAAACGACGATCCGTGCTCCAAGCGCGTGACCCCTGTCAAGGGACAGCCTTATGCGATTCTTGCTGTCTTCGATGATCTGCGGATCTTCTGAAGCAAGGTTTATCATGTACGGAGCGTGGACAGAGAGATCGATCTTAGCCTCGCGCGCTACGTGGCCCACCTGTACCGCTGTTTCCTCTTTCATTGAAACCTGCCTGACAAACTGAACTTCAAGCGCATCAAGTCCAATACGAGCTAAATACTCGACGCCCTCTGCCGTACTCTTGCCTTTGAGCGCTAACGGCACGCCTGCGATTCCGATCTTGATCATCGACGTATACACGCGGTGATCGTCTATAACGCTGACGATATCTCCAAGCACCAGTGCTTTGAGGGCTGCCGAACTACTCTCCAAACGAAAGTTAGAAGTTTGAAGAGCCCAAGTGTGTTGCTAGATACCATGGACGAAATTGACACGGCGGTAGAGAAACCCTTGCAGTTTAAAAAAATAAACGAGGTTTCAATGAGCTTTGGGACGATAATAATCAGCGTGCGAAGCACTGACGAGTCTCTCGATAAAGTGCGAGACACCACGTTCGAAATCTTGGGAAAGGTGCAAGGAAAAAGCCCAGTAGAACACAATTACTAGACGGACGCAACACCCGTGTTTGTGGCCGCGGACGCTTATTTTGCAGCGAACCTAGTCAAGGGGCTTCACGCCGATGGAACCGAGAACGAAAGCGGAGCTTGAAAAAACGCTGCTCGGAGTTAATGAGTTGTATGCGTCGCTCGATGGCACCTTAGACCGATCGCTGACTGAACCCTATATCGATGCCAATCAGTACGTGAAACAATACAACCACTATCGCAACGAGTTGTTTTCGCTGCTTCCAAATGAAGACGTTGCGGACATTCTGACTGAGATGTCTTTTTATGTATATACCGGCGATGACAGGACGGACGTCACAAACGTGAAACAGCTACTAGTTGAAGTATACCTCAAAACCTCGCAGCTGATGGCGTATCTTCAAAATCAGCTCGAACTCGGTTGATGCCCCACGGGCTAGCAGCGAACGGCCTTTCCGTGATATCGACGCCGGGGTTGGGATTTGAACCCAAGCGATGCGTCCTCTACAAAAGCCCAGCAGGCTTCTTTATGCAAGGCATCAACAGGTCTCGAGCCTGCCGCGTTGGGACTCGTAACCGATTGTCTAAACGGGCGGGAAAACGTGGTCAACATTCCCGCTGGGGCAAACTATGAGCAACTGTTGCTTGAGCTCAAGCTGAATCCTGAAGAAGTCTTGATTTTTGTAGACAATGAGCCCGTGCCGTTCGATGCGCCGGTGCGACCCGGAACCGTCCGCGTGCTAAAAGTAGTGTCTGGTGGTTGATCGGTGCAGTTACCGCTCTCACGCCAGTTTCTATTTGTCCCTAGGGGCTGGGCGGATGCTATCGCGGAGTGCCACGGGAGACGGGCTCGCACACGAAGAGGCTACGTCCTGCAGTTGTGTCTCACACGATCTCTGAGCGGGGGATCTGATCAAGCTTGACAGATTCATCACATTGTGAGAAAAACGGTAGAGCGGCAATCGCGCCGATAATGCCGCGCCCTTGCAAACGAACTTCCACGCCGACCGCATCGGCTGCTTCCATAGCCGCTGAGAGCGATACCTCACCCGAGCGAGCGGCGTCGCCGTAACTTGAGAGGCTTTTCGCGCCAAATGAGTTCAAAACAGCCATGCCTGTTTGATCTGAAAGCGTGTAATCCTCTAAAAGTTCTTGAAACTTTCTGATGGGCTTGTTGGCGTTCAAGCTAGCAAACTCCACGACTGTGGCCACGCAATTTTTCGTCTTCGCCTTTACAGGGTAGAGCTGCACGATGGCGTGGGACACATATCGAAGTGTCTTATTGTCGACCATTGCGGCTATATTGTTTACAAGCGACCACGTCGCACCTTCTTCTTTAGTGTCAGTATCGTCTACCCCAACGATGACGCGCGACCGTTTCGGCAATGTGAGCGTCCCACGACTCATTTTACTACCTCCTGCGGGCGTCAAATCATAGTCGATGACGTCGCGGGCTAGCGCCCGGCACATCGTAGCGCCCACGCCACCCCCTCCAAGACCCGCGTACGTCACCTTCACGGCATCGTCGGACAGTTCGACCGATTCAATTCCCCCTGCGGAGACGGAAGGCCTGAGTTTTAGATTGGATGTACCCACCCTCAATAGATAACGCGTCGTGCTTCCTACGGTACGGCTTGAGATGATCAGCGGACTCGTTTGGGTATAGTGGTAGCGCGCCCACGCGGCGCCTCCGTAGCAGTTGGTTACTTCCAGCAGCTCGACACAGTCTGTTCCTGCGATCGCGAGTATGTCTTGATAGGGCACTATCCAGGGCAGCTGACTAAAATCTGGGGCAGCCATCAAGAGGACCTCAATCCTTCTTTGCGCCAAAACGATTTAAAGCTGTTCTTAACGCTTCCGCAACAATAATGCTGGCTCCGCGTGCGGCCGGGCTCAGGCCTTCTCCAAATTCTCGGTCTGCAGGCTGAATCCCGATTACAAAAATGCTAGCGCTAGTTTCTGACTGAAGGTATTCCCCCAGCACAGCGAGCGAAGGCCGATGTGTTGTAACTTCGATACTCTCAACTTCGCTCAGCTCAAAGACGCGAGCTTCGCCGGGAGCACCGCCGAAATCGGCTGCGTCTATGAGTATCACGCAAGCTGGTTTGAAGCGCTTGACGTGACCTGTGAAGTTCTCTGGGACTTCGTGACATTTCACCAGAGAGATCGAAGGGTGATCAATGAGCGCGCTTAACCTGTCTATAACAGTAAGTCCGACGGCATCATCGCGTCGAAGTTCGTTTCCAATGCCCAATAAAGCGATCTTCGTGCCGGCGCACCTCTGCAGCCGGTGGCTAACGTCAGACTCGAATCGATCTATCACGGTCGCACCTAACGCAGCTGATCATCAGGTTTAATGACTGCTTGGACCACGAGCTTCGCATCTCGTTTTTTCAGGTCATAGTCGTGGTCCGCGAGGAACGTCTCGATCGCGATGCGTCCCTGCTTGGTTACAAGTGTGCGTTGTTCTGCAACGCTCAAAAGCAAAGGAAAGCTTCGTTCCATATAGAAGATGCTGCGTGCTAAACCCAAGAGCGCGTCACTCGTGCCGGCATCGACGACGCCAGTCTGAACAAGCAAGTGCAAGGCGAAGCGAATATTTACGAGCGGATCTGATACCGGCGCGAAAGTAACTGGGTTGTACGCTACGGCAACTTCATCATCCGCTTCGATACGGCCCTGCCTAAAGCAGGCGTAGATCTTCCCAACTCCGATCATCCCAAAGCCGTCAAGTTCCGAAGCCCGCAACGCTCCCATGCTGGATCCACCAACGACGGTCACGCCTGACCGTACAGCATCGATGATTTCCCGATGCGAAACTGCTGCGCGATCATAAAAAACCCCGTCAATCAAGCCGATGCGCCTTGCCCCCGCTTCAACTGCGCTAGAGACACCTCCTCGCACGACAGGAGCGCAACAGCGCGGCCGCTTGTCTATAGACGCCACTTCGGACCACGATAAGCTCGGGCCCGTGAATATTATGCAGTCGTGCTCCGCCATCCTCTTGCGCGCTTTCCTTTTCGTTCTCGATCCAAAAAGAAGACCTCAAACCCGGGAATGATAACACGAACCGCCGGAACGCCGATGGCGCTCACGGTAATATCAGAGACGATAACGCGGTCTGCCACGTCGCTCAGCCGCCCAAGTGTCAGCCTGATGTCTCCGTCAATGGAGTCGGTAGCTGACGTTTCGATTGCGTCAAGCTCAAGAGTCTCACCTGGTTCTGCCAGCCAGTGCTTGTTGAGCCTTTTCATCCTCTCATACCCGATCGACCGAGCCACAGACTCTCGATCAGTGTCTTCGCGAGCACCGTGTATCTGTGTAGCTCTCGACTGAGCTACTTCGGTCAGCGCTCTGAGAGCTGCGATTTGCGGATCAGTGTGACTTCCGGCTCCCATGACCAACAGAGCCGCATCACGCATCTTTTCATCATCAGAGGCAGCAACAATCGAGGGAGTGCCCGTGTCGGTGGGCACCCACCAGAGCTGGACGCGGATCCCTTGTGCTTCGAACTTCTTGATGATATCGCCGACCTGACCGGCACCCACATTAAGACCGATGCCTGGATCTCGGTTGATCTCGGCGATGCTCACCGCATCTCTTTCGACGACTTCCATTAGGCCGTGAAAGATCGCCTCTTCAATGACGTTGCCGGAGGCGAGACCATTGGTGTTGCTGCGGAATAGCTGCCATCTGCCCTGGTGCGGCCTGTATGGGTGAAAAACGGCGTTTGCCGGGACGAGTACCTCCTCGTCGTTAAGAAGGTCCCAACTCGGATACCACTCGATTTTGGTGTCTGAGGAAAGATGGCCTGGTAGTATAAGGTCGGCCGGGTTAAGGGTGCTGTGGTCACCTGAGAGGTTTTCATAGGAGTCGAACAACAGTTGCTGCTTGAAATTCTCGACTTCGGCAGAAAATCGTTCCACAGCCTCCATGATCACTGAAACGCGCGCCTCCAATTCGGTAACGCCCTTGCCTGCATAGACTGATATCGCGCCGTCTGCCGCTGAGGGCCTGATCGCAGAAAAAACGGGTAGACCAACGCGATCAAGTCCTGAAATATCGGCTACGCGCGTTATTCCGACCTCAGGTATTACCGACTTTATCCGCTCAAGGGTTTCTGCGGGCGGCATCACCCTATGAGTGTCGACGCAATAGGTCTTCGGTGCAGAGTGCAGTTCGATCTTGCCTTTCATAGTGCCTCGAATACGTGCCGCGATTCGCTATTTGTTTGCCGTGGAGAGTCTGAGAGCGTGAAGCCTCCCCTGTATGACATGCATTACCGCCTAATAAATAGATCGATGGCTAGCATTGCCGCGTCCTGCGATAAAATGGGATACATTGACGCACCCGTGTGCTGCCGAGGATCCACACACTGGAGGCTCGAAAACAAGCACGAGACGTTAGAGGTTCTCAGCCTCTTCATCTAGGTTTCCTTTGAAGGTTCCGATGTTTTGCAGTATGTTGTACCAGCGACGAGAGACCGAGTACGTGAAATCCTCAAACACGATGTAGTTGATCTCCTTAAGACTGGCGCCCTCAGCGATCGTAACAAACGCGTAATCAAAATCAGAAGAATAGATCTTGAAAATGTCTCCCAAAGATCCCGTTATTTCGTGTGTCCCCCCCTCATTGTCTTTCGTCACTCGCGCCCAGCTAGGACCGAAACGCGGATGAATCCCTAGCAGTTTCCAGATACTCTTTGGACCTTCGATGATGAAACTAAGTTCCTCCTTCGAAATAATCGGCGTGTCCATCGCATTCCCTCTCGTTCGGCGTCAGCCGAGACGCTGACTTTGGTTGTAGGTACCTTACGATTCGACTTTGAAAAACTTTGGGGTGCAATTCGTCAACACCAGAAGAGGCATTTGTTCAGCGCGCCTCGTGCCCCAAGCTAGCCATTGTCGATAGATAGAAGTAGCAAGAGGTAGAACTATGTTCGATGCCTTCAGAAGCAGAAAAGGACACTAGCGAACAAAATGAGGACGTTTACGAGCTTGTATTACCACCAGGCATTCCAAGCAAGGTCATAATAGCGGCGTGCAAGGAGTTCAACACAGACGTTGTTTCAGCCTATGCCGATGTGGAAACTGGACTTGCTGACGTGACGTCTCGTGACCTTCTCGCTTTCAGAGCGGACAAGGAGACCATAGAAAAGATCCGCAAATTCGTCGTTGAAGAGACAAGAAAGTTTATCAACGAGTAACCGTAACGAACGCGAGTCCCTTTTCAGCACTTGAGGTAGGAATCAACCGCCTGGCTCATCAAAGCCTTCCATAGTCGCGTGAAGCAACTCTCTTTTCTGATCAAGGCGTCTGCGGAACTCTTCGAGTGATTGCGCTTCTTTGTCTGCGGTTTCCATTTCTTTGCTCACGAGCTCTAGGTGCTCAGGATCATAATACAGATTCGTCGAGTCAATAAGGACCCAGGTTGAATCGCCACCGACGCGGATCTCTTTCACTTTTCCGCGCGTGTGTGTTCCCGCGTACTTGACGTACGCGCCAACACTAATGGCCTGATTCTTCATATCGTAAGCAATTGCATCGCTCATTCCGTTTTTCCTCTCTACTTCTTAGTTCGTTTTTATCGTATTAATGCTTATGGAGGTGCGTCAGCGATATTCGCACAAGCTTCGCGGCGAGCTAGCTGCGTCCGGCTAAAGGAAGGCGAATACGCGTATAGGAGAAGCGTCAGCCCGCTTCAATCTCAACGGCGCACCAAAAAATGGCACTCGACTGTCCCGTCAAGAACCGAAGATTGTCTGACACCTTTTCTAAAATGACAATTCCATTCTGGAGCAGCTTTTTGTGCACGTCGCTTTAGTTGAGTGCAGCAGATCGAGAGATGCGCTGTCGATTCAGAAGCTCTTGCTTGCTTCTCTATCAGCCAATCAGCCATGTTACTATCGAGGCAGGTGTAGGGGCGACTCGCCAAACTGCTTGTCAGCGGAGCGTTCGATCCTGTAGAAGAAGACCTCTCACCGCTTTTTAGCGGGATCCCATTTTTCAAATCGCTGGGACTAGGGTCTCCGGGATAGGTCGGCATATCGGCCGAAATAGACAGGACAGGTCCACAATTGTGTGAGCATTTAGGAACTTAGTTTGAGAGACTGCGATGATTTCGGACAAGGCTAGGAGTTCACTCGCGTACGCTCGGGCACTCAAGAAACACAAGAATGCAAAAAAAGAGAGAGCTGGCGTTAAACCAGCTTACTCAGCGCTGTGTCTTCCGTCTGCGGTTCGACTCCTAGCTCTGCGGTGCTCTCCTGAACCATGATGTCGATCATCGCCGTAGCGGGGAAGATTATCGTTGCCAAGTCGACCGGACCATACAAGAGATAGTCGGCGCCGACAATACCACAGATCATGTTTGCGCCGATACTGCACGGTTCCCACACCTCTGGGTGGCCGTTCTTCCTGTATCTGCGCAACCACGTCCACGCATCTGGGATGTTGTGTGGTCCACCTCCGGTCGGCAACCCAAGCACGCCCTTGAATCCGACCATCGATCGGATTGACTGTCCCGCGCCTGCGCCGAGTGAGAGCGAAGCGACATCGAGCAGCGGTCTGGTAATGCCGGCCTCTTCACTGGACGTTAGGAGTCCCTTTTCCTGCCCCGTGCCGCCGATGGTGAGCATCTCGATTCGGCCTTTAACGCTCACGTCCGTCGGATTGAACGCTAAAACGATGGCTGAGTCGACATCTGTTTCCTTTATCGCTTCCCACTCTTCGTCCAGCGCACTTGCGTTGACGGAGTTATAAACGGCAAGGTTTCCAGCGCCGATTTCAGTCGCGTATTTTGC
>JACWML010000096.1 GCA_015661395.1 Methanomicrobia archaeon
TTTTCCACCCGCGTATTATTAGTGGGGGTTGTAATGGTAGCTGCTGGAATTCCAGGTATATACTCAGGTTGATGAACGAATGGCATAGGAAAAGGTTGCGGAGGGCTGTGACTTAAGTTTTTTTGCTTTTATTACGATGCCTGAAAAAAAAACCGATGATGATGATAGCCTGTTTAGCCAAAATATCACATACGTCCAACAAGTAGCGACGGATGCTTGTATGCGATCCATAGGTTTTTACCTACAAAACACGCAATTAGGCGACAAAGCCATAAGGAGGTGAACAAATGGCAAATGAAATGACTCCAGCGCCTGAAATGACTCCAGCCCCGCTGCAGTACCGTAGTGTCGCTGTCAGATTCGTAGCTCTTCTTATTGATGTCATTGTTGCTGGCATTATTGCGGCAGTTTTCGCCAGTCCTTTGCAAACGCCCGTCTTCAATAGCGCGAGTTTTACTAATGGAACCTATAGCATATCCACCACAGCGAATTCGCTCGCAGGACTTGGCACCACCATATCAGCACTCGTCGTGCTCTTCTATTTCACTCTCCTCTTGGGAGCGTATGGACAGACGGTGGGCATGATGGCCCTTAAGATCAAAGTGGTCAAAGAGGATGGTTCAAAGATTGGCTATGTCGATGCACTCGTGCGTTCCTTACTGCTGATCATCGACGCAATACCGTTCGTTATTCCGTTCTTGCTCGGTGCAATTCTTATATGGACGTCGGACAAGAGACAGCGGACTGGAGACCGCGCAGCGCACACCGTCGTAGTGAAGGCGTAGTAGGGGCTTTGCCCCCCTTCTCTTTTTTCTTTTGCTGCACCTTTTGTCGTCCCTTGGAGCATACAATGGCGCCTACAGTTGCGATAATAATAATAATAATAAAGAAAAGGATGGAGACATGATGGAAGAAAAAATGAAGAAGTTTATACCCCTATTTGTTCTTGTAGGAGTTGCCCTAATCGCCTTCGCTGCATATATCGTAATTAATCGCCTTGGAATGGCAACAGTATCTCTTCAGTCAGCTGGCTTTTTTCTGGGCCTCTGGCAAGGAATTATCGTGATCCTAGCGTTCATTGTCAGCTGGTTTGACACTAATATCACCATCTATCAGGCTGGAAACGACGGTTTCTGGTACAATCTCGGCTATATTCTCGGATTATCAATCGCCCTAGGCGGTGGCGCCAGAGCCTCAAGAGTCAAGGGAAAGGGCAAAAAGTAGAAATGATAAGGATGCCCTCGAGCCTTTACACCAGCCTAAACTACATACTCACTCACGGGGTGTCAGGAGTCGACTGGCGATTTTGCAAGCACCCGCTTCCCGCTTCAGTTTATGATGTTTATATGAAATACTGGGAATAAAGACCACCAGTTTGCTTTTTTGCTATGGCAGAACAGGAAGAAGACAAGACGCGTTACTGTAAAGAATGTGGAAAGGAATTAAAAGCCTTTAATTTAACGGCTTATAGCAAGTATTTGTGCCCAGACTGTGAT
Source organism: Methanomicrobia archaeon (assembly GCA_015661395.1). GTDB lineage: Archaea > Halobacteriota > Bog-38 > Methanoflorentales > Methanoflorentaceae > Methanoflorens. The sequence continues at coordinate 1,497 of JACWML010000096.1, forward strand.
GAGCCTGAGCACGAGTGCTTGCTGGGAAAGGCCCTTATGTTTAGGTAGAGTACTCCCGCGCATACACTTCTATTCGTAAGGGTAGGAAAATACCGTTAATATCGTAGTTCTGAGCTTTCCACGCTTGAGAGGGCAGCCGGGAAAAGAGATCCTTCAGATATCATATCCTGTGGCCGAATTGTACTGCTCTCTTATCCTCTTCGCAGTATCGCCGGGCACTCTCTCCTCCAGCAGGTCTAGAAACATCCCGGCAGCCTCTGGGGAGATGCACAGCAAGCACTCCGAGCCGTCCAGGATGCGGTCAGCCAGATACTTGAGGTCCTCTGTTGAGAGCCTCTTCAGCCGGTCCTGTAAATCCTCATCGTCGGCTGCAAAATGCATGGAGACCGGTGGTAGGATGGAACGGTAATGGGTGGGTATACTCGCCTCCGGGGCAAGCTTCCTTAAGATCTCGTTATCCGTCTCATTGAGCTTTCTCATGTACATCCTCCAGAAGGGGAACTACCACTCTCGTAGTAATATCTTGCGACGCCCTATGGACCGATTCAGTATCTTTGCCGCCAACTGCAAGCTTTCGTAGCCAGAGAACGTGTATGATGTTCCATTGTGACCTTCGCCTGATATAGGTGAAAGTTTCTAAAGTTTCTGATGGTACCCCGCGAGGCGTCTCCGTCCCAGGACTTGCTGATCTTTTTTAGGAGTTTTGTGATTTCAATTCGATGAAAGGCGTCTAATGGGTCTGACCGGTCCATTGCTTTCTTTGGCGTGCTCGATGCTGTCGAGATGTTCCATAATAGGAATGTAGGCGACATTACGATCAAAATCCTTTTCGATGACCCGTCACCGTTACTCGAGAAAGGCTCTTCAAATATGACTTAGCTTACGTTGGGATTGCAATTTGGAAAAATGAATAGCGTGGATGGCGTGGTTTTTAATAATACAATATTATAATACATTTTGAATAAGGGAGAGATCTATGAGTCCGACTACTCGCGTCGTCAGATCGTCTTGCAGGGGCTGCCATGGCGTCTGTCAGGTGCTTGTCCATATGGAGGGTGACAGGGTCGTCAGGGTTGCAGGCGACCCGGACAGCCCGACGAGCCGGGGTTACATCTGCCCGAAGGGGGTGGCGGCCCCTGAGATACTCTACCATAAGGATCGGCTCACCCATCCCTTGAAAAGGGCGGGAATGAGGGGCGAGAACAGGTGGGAGAGGATCTCCTGGGAAGACGCGATCTCAGAGATGACAGAACGACTCGACCGCGTGCGCCGGGAATCGGGGACCGAGTATTTCGCCCTGGCCCAGGGCACGGGGAGGCCCTACACCGAGTATACCACCCGCTTCGCTAACGCCTTCGGCACCCCCAATTTTGTGTCACCCGGCCACAATTGCTTCCTCCCGAGGGTGATTGCCAGCAGCATCACCGTAGGCGCCCTTCCCGTCGCCGACATTTACGGATTTGGGGGCGAGATGCCCGCGTGCGTCATGAACTGGGGCTGCAACCACACGGAGACGGGAGCGGCCGACGGCATGTGCGGGGCAATGTTCAAGAAGGCGCTCAAGCAGGCAAGAAAGGTGATTGTCGTGGACCCGAGGCGCATCGGGCCGGCAGAGACGGCTGATTACTGGCTTCAGCTGAGGCCGGGCAGTGAATGTGCGCTGGCCCTTGCCATGATAAACGTCATTATCAGTGAAGACCTCTATGACCACGAATTTGTGGAAAAATACGGATTCGGTTTCGACCGCCTGGCCGGCCACGTCCGGCCCTTCACGCCTGAATGGGCGGCGCCCGTAACGCGCGTCAGCGCGTCCTTGGTCCGTGACGCGGCGAGGACTTTTGCAACAACGAAGCCCGCGTGCATCCAGTGGGGTAACGGGATCGACACGAGCACAAACGCCTTCCAGACTGGCAGGGCGCTCCTCATCCTCATGGGGATCACGGGCAATATCGATGTGCCGGGCGGGAACGTTTTCTGGGTGCCGCCCAAGGGTGTCAGGCCCAAGGAGACCAAACTCACCGACGTCAAGGGTGGAGGCGGCCAGTTCATGTCCGCCGAAAAAAAGGCGACCGTCATCAGCGGCAACAGGTTCCGCTTCACGCCTGACTGCCATCCGCCGACGTTCTGGAAATCGGTTATCACGGGGGAGCCGTACCGGGTGCGGGCCACCTGGATCGTCGGCTCCAACCCGCTGAGTACGGCCACGCAAGGGCTAACGATCGAGCGGGCGCTGAAGGACTACATGGAATACACGGTCGTCTCTGATCTCTTCATGACGCCCACCGCCCAGCTTGCCGACCTCGTGCTACCGGCTGCTCACTGGCTTGAGCAGGATG
>JACWML010000083.1 GCA_015661395.1 Methanomicrobia archaeon
GTGCACGTCAGCGATACCCACCTGGGATATCGTCAATACGGTTTGAGCGAGCGTCTCAACGATTGGAGCAGCGCCACTCGTGAATGCATTGATTACGCAATACACAACCGGGTAGACTGTGTCGTTCACAGCGGCGATTTGTTCAACTCAAACAAAGTTGATCACACTTCGTTGATCCACGCCATAGAGATGCTAAGAGCGTTGAAGGACGCTGATATCCCTTTCTTTGTTATTGACGGCAATCATGACAGAAGAAAAGGCTCTCAAACGCACACCGCCCTCGATGTGTTGCAACGCTTAGATCTTTGCCACTACTTAGCGCCGGCAGGAAGAACCCTCGAAGGCGCGATAGGTCAGGTGAACGGCACGTGGATTGTCGGGCTCGGCTACCACGGTGCCTACCTCAGGTCTAAGCTACGCGATTTCTATGAACAAATGCCCGAAGGGCACAACGTCGTGCTGCTCCACGCTGGCATAACTCAATACGCCGAAGGAGGGCACCCGGAGATCGCCCCGCCTGAGCTCGCAGTATTACGGCCCAAGACCGCGTACCTCGCGCTCGGGCACTACCACAACAAGTTTCGCCTCGATGACTGGATATTCAACCCTGGCAGCCCGGAGTACTACCGCTTCTCCGACTACGGCATCGGGCGCTGCTTTTACGATGTCACCATGCAAAACGGGAGCCCCGAGGTCCGTGAAATCGACGTGCGCGGCGTTCGGCGAATGGTGAGCATTTCCGCGGACCATCCGGGTGATGATTATTCGCTGCGGGGAGTCGTGCAAGCGCTGCTCAACGAAGCCGAGCTCGAGGCTCCGGTTTCGGGTTCGCTATTGCGCTTGATTCTTAACGGCGAGGCGCAGACTCCTCCTAACCTCTCTGAGCTTAAGCAGTTCATAGACGAGCGTTACGTGCCCTTGTACAGCACTGTTCTCGACAACACCGTCAGCACCGATGGCGGACTCATCGAGGCTCCGGGAAGCCTTGACGACCTGGAAATGAACATGTTCGCAAGCAGCTTTGCGCGGTACAACGAGCAAGCGCGAGACGTTGCGGGTTTCGCGCGCACGCTTCTTCGCGAAATAATCGAAAGCCAACTTGCGAACACGGACGACGCTGAGCCTATCGTACAGCACGTCTCACGCTTTAGGAGGGACCACGTATGAAACTGGAAAGCCTCCGCCTCGTGAATATCAGAGCGTTCGAAGACTCGGGCGACATCCAGTTTCAAAACGGCACGATCTCTATATCCGGCGAAAACGGTGCCGGCAAGAGCACCATAGTGACGAGCATTGGCAGGACGATCTTTGGCTGGGACGACGGCGTCAAGCAGGCAACGATCGACTACGCGGGAGAACGGCACAGGCAAGGAGTTACCGAGTACCTTTTGCGAAAAGGAGCAGCAGAAGGGTCTATAGACGCAACGTTCTCGCACAAGGGACACGTGTACCGCGTGAGACACGTCCTGTCGCGTACGGCTCAGACTTGGGAGCTGTACATTGACGGAGAGAAGACCGATCTGTACGGAAAACAAGAGATACATGAACGCATTCGCGACGAGCTCGGCATGGCAGAAATTCGTACTTCGTCGGCGGAAAGTCTGTTCAGCGACGTTATCTGCGTGTTACAGGGGCAGGTCATCAATGAATTTGAGTTCACGTCTCAGAAACGAAAAGACCATTTCGACAAGGTTCTCGGTCTTTACAGTTATCGACAGGCCTACAGCGACTCCGTTCACGTAAAAAACAACTTCAAAAGCAAGATCGCGCGTGCTGAGTCTGAAGCGCGAGTGCTTGAAGCTGAAATAACGCATCTCAGCGGACTCGTTAACCGATTGCGAGAGTACGAACGTGAGCTGAAAAACCTCCGGCAGTCGATCGGTGCGGTCGAAGCCAAGTTGTCTGTGGTCGAAAATCAGAAGCAAATGTATGAATCGCTTCGCGCGGAACTCGAAAACCTCAAAAGGGAACTCAGCACGGCAGACGTCAAAGCGGGCGACGTGGCGACGGCAGTCGAGACCGCAAATCGCGAGGTACAAAACTGTCGCAAAGCGCAGAACGTCGTCGAAGAACGCCGGCCTTCGTTCTTGCGATATCAACACATTGCCGGGCAGCTTGACGAGGTACGGGCGCTGGCGCGGCAAGTGGCCAGCGAAGCGACGCGCCTGTCCGAACTCCGTGTCGCGCACGCAAGCATCACAAGCGCCAAGGCAAACGCGCTCAAAGAGCTTCAGCAATTTGATGAGGCGTCAGATCGAGTGACGCAACTGTCGCCAATCGCTGCCGAACACACGCAGCTCATCGAAGCCCTCTCACAGCTCAAGCTTGATCAGCAGCGCTACCAGGCGGGCTTGGAGCGCATCAAAGCGACCGAAGAACTGATACAAACAAAGCGTCTGGCAACAAAGGAGCTGGAAGCGGAACTTGAAGAGTACGACACACTCCAAGCGCACGCTGAAAGGCTTGAAACGTTGCTGCGTGAATACGACGAGTTAGCGCGAAAGGTCGGGGAGCTTGACGGACACAAGAGGCAGATGGAAAAGGATCTCGACAGCCTCCTCAAAGGTGTCTGTCCGTACACCAGCGATCGGTGTGAATCGATTGAGGAACGCGGCCATCGCCACGAGCACGAACTTGAAGCCCTTCGAGCGGAACTTGCGCTGCTGCAGTTTGAACGCGATGAAAGAGAATCCGCTATTAATGAGGCGCGTGGAGCCGGACGGCAACTGCAACTGCTCGACGGCAAGCGGCGTGAACTTGAACTGAAACTGGAAGAAATAGACACACTACGTCGGGAGCTGGCAGGCGAGCGTGATTCTGTCCAAGCGATTGGTGACAACTTGGCTCGCATAACGCCTCTTGAAGAGCGTATCGAGGCGTTGAAAGCGAGCGCCGAAGAGTATCACTCACTCGCATATGCTCTCAAGAAATCAGATCGGTCAGTCCTAGTCAGCGGGCACGCTGAGCTCAGTCGAAGAGACGAAGCATTACAAAGCGACATGGAGGATGCTGCAGGCACTATCGCGCATTTGACTGAACAAGGCGGAGATGAGGCGCTTGTGTCGCAACTTGAACACGAATTGCGGGAGCTTCAAACAGACTACGATAGCTACGTGGCGTCCGTCAGTTTGGCGGCGAATCTTGATGAGGCTATAGAGCGACACGACAACTGTGCCCGAGACTTAGCGGCACTCAATGAGCGGCGGCAGAAACTTGCCGTTGACATAGAGGGCACGTCAAAGCTTTATGACGCCGCCGAACACCTGCGAATTGAAAAAGATAGCCTAGAAACGCGTCAACGGCTTAATGAGATGCGCGGGATTGCGTCGCAACTTAACAAACAAATTGAAGATCTGAAACCCCACGAAGCGGATCTCGTGGTTAAGAGGGAAGATCTGATGGCACTCGACGTTGAGCTCAACGAGACTGCTGCCGACAGTAAGTTCTTTGATGAAATCAGAGATAGTTTCAAAAACTTGAGCGCGATGAGGCCGCTTTATACAAAAAAAGTGAGCCAGCACGCTGCCCGTCACTGGAGGCAAATGGTCAATGACGAATCGCAGCTTCACTGGCAAGAGGACTACCTCGTTTTCAAGGCAGATGGCGGTAACGTGATCTCATTGTATGAAATGAGCGGCGGCGAGAAGGTCTCAGCGTGTTTGGCTGTGCGTCTCGCAATGCAAGAGACGTTGAGTGGCTTGGGCCTGTTCATCTTGGACGAACCAACAATCCATCTTGACGAAGAGAGATGCGACAGCCTCGCTCAGCAAATCGGTGCAATTAAGGGGTTGAACCAGGTCATCTCAAAGGCCCGGGCTAAAGGGGAGCGAGACGCGAGACCATGAGTTCGGTTGCCGTAAATTGATAATTCTCTCTAAAACAGGCACTCTTGATTGAACCGTCACAAATCAATCGAATAAGGCGTTCCGCGCGAATGCTCGTGACTTGTGACGACAGGAAAGAGCATTGGACAGGAATCCCATCCAACACCCCTATATGGCTGCGGCGACGCGAAGGCTTAGGTGATCCCGCACGTGCACTCGAGCACTTCTTCAAACCGCTCGTTCACCATCTCCCAGTTCACGATGTTCCAAAATGCATCGACGAATTTCGGCCGCTCGTTCTTATAGTCGAGATAGTAGGCGTGTTCCCAAACGTCAAGAACCATGACGATGCGGGAGTTTGGATAGACGTTGACGTTG
>JACWML010000029.1 GCA_015661395.1 Methanomicrobia archaeon
AGTAAAGAATAAGTAATAACGGTCGCAATACTGTCGTCACCCGCCTTAACTCAGTCTGGCAGAGTGGTCGGCTGTAGACCGACATGTCCCCCGTTCAAATCGGGGAGGCGGGATTCACCCGCGAGTGACGCTCCAGTAGCTCAGCCTGGGAGAGCGCCAGACTGAAGATCTGGTTGTCCCCGGTTCAAATCCGGGCTGGGGCATTCCCACTACACGCACGAGCTTTTACTTTTTCTCTTGCTCCGGCAGTAGCGGCGTTAACCAGTCAACGAACATCTTTTCGCTCCGGCTTTGTATGTAGACCGTCCCTTCTCCACTAAATTCTGTAACCAGTACCTCTCCACCAAGAACAGTCGATTTAACGCCTCCAAAAGTCCCAATTTTCCAGTCGAGTCCTTCAGTGAATCCAACAATGTGCCCGGTATCGACGCGAAACCGTCCGTCGATTCTTCGTTCTTGAATAGCCCCAAAACTTGAAATAAAAACGTACCCGGACTGAGAGATTTTCACGAAGAAAAGCCCCGCCTCCGACAAGAACCCTTTGACGCCGCCCCACTTCGTGTCTAGATCTAAGCTTTGCGAGCCCGCCAAGAAACTGTCTCCTTGGACAAGAAGCGTCTCATCCTTTATCTCCCTATACGCAATATCGCCGACATAAGGGGGAGCGAGGCCAACGACCGCGTCGCCCTGCGCTACAAATGTGTTCAGGAAAATGTCAGCACCACCGAGCACGGTTCTCTTGATCCCACGGAGGACTCCTCCCTTGATTCCGGTGCTCACGCTGAGATTCGCACTCATGTAGGCCATAGCTCGCCGGTCAGCTTGAATACTTTCGCCATCTGAGAGTCTTACTTCTGCGAGACTGTAGGTGGGTTTATAGTAAATTTCATATTTCATAAGCTCTTCTGGACGAATTTTCCGCTTATACTTTGCGATCGCGACGTGTTACGCGACGACGCACGGAGCAAAACAGCTGCTAACAAAAACGAAATGAGCAGAGGTCGCACAAGCAGCGTCGGTGCGCGTTTTATAACGGATGGATAAGTTGTACATGGCGTGGTTCTTTGACTCGCATAGAACATCTCAAAATAATACGGCTCAAAATCGCAGAACTCAGCGAGCAAACGAATGCCGACGCGCTGAGCAACGCATTTTCGAATAAGCAAGGGGTCGCTAGCGCGGAAATCAACATCAACAACGCGACTGTCGTCATCGCCTATGATGACACGCTCACGTCCATCTTCGAAATTGAAGCCCTCGTTTCCACGCTGAAATTCAAGCTCGAAGGCGTAGGTTACCTAAGCTGACCTTCGCAGTAATCGTGAGCTCTCCTTCGCTAAACTAGCGCGAAATGCCCTACCGTCGCGCTGATAACTTTTATATAGATACGAGCGCATAATCGCATGCTCGATTTTTGCGCTGGTAGTGTAGTGGTTATCACTGAGGCTTGCCAAGCCTCAAACCCGGGTTCGAATCCCGGCTGGCGCATCTGACGTGCCGAGGTAGCCAAGTGGACTACGACTACGGCGCCAGCCTGGAGGTCTCGTTATCAGACAGCTGGTGAGGCTCTCGCCTCGCAGGGGTTCAAATCCCTTCCTCGGCGTCTGCATCATCCCTCTTCTTTTGAGCGATGACGTAAAGCTCGTCTTTATGCGCGCTCAGCACCTTAACGATTCTGAAGCCTGCCTCCTCGATACGCTTCATGAGATCCCTTGCAGCTTGTTCTGCTACTTTTCCTTTAAACACCTGCAAGACTAGCCCCCCCGTTTTCAGAACCGCTGACACCTTTGCGAGAAGCTTAAGTGCATCGGTTGGCTCTGCCGTTATGTCGTTTAGAAGAACGTCAAAACGTACTCCAAGACGGCCAAAATCAAAAGAAAATGCGTCAGCGTAAATGATAGTTACTTGGCTGGGATACCGTTCTGCGACCGCCTCGAGAAATGGCTTGCACGACGAACTGAACTCGACCGCGTAAACCTCTCGCGCTCGTTCCGCCGCGTACGACACGAAGCCTCCAGCGCTCGCGCCAATGTCGAGTACCGCATCACCAGTTTTTATTAGCTCAAATGCCTCTTGGATTCCTCTTAGCTTCCAATACCCAGCTGGCCTGTCGGCGGCAGCACCAACGGTTACTACCTGGTGACGCGTGATGTCAAACGAAGCCTTCACGACGGTTCTGCCGTCAACTGTGACAAACCCGCTTTTGATCGCCCTTTGTGCGCGTGAGCGCGATGCGATGAGCTTTTCCCGAACGAGATACGTATCCAGTCGCATGGTGTGCGCAAACTTCTTGTATGTATCATCCATTAGAGTACAAGCTAAAAAGCTTTACAAAGTCGCTGCTTATGTGGAGTGAAGTGCTCGCAAGGTTTGCCAAGTTTCCCGCTCAAGAGCGGGTTGCAGAAGTTCTGCTAGAGCACGGATTCCAGGTGAATAGCGCGGGAGAGGTTGTCTCGGGCACCATTAGGATCCCTGACACCGAGATCTCGCGCGCGGCCAAAGTCGATCGCAGAGCGGTCGACGAGGCAACGACCACCATTCTAGGCGACGAAATGCTCAGGCGCTTTTTTTCAAACCTGAAAACGTTGATATTTCTCCGCGACGTTGCCCCTCTTCTGGGACTTGGCGTAATCGTCATAACGCCTCAAGATGCTGCACAGATCGGCATCATCGAAGAAGTTGCAGAAACCGTTGCAGCGTTTGGTGTGCGCGTCAGGCAGGCGGTGACTGATGATCCTTACTTTATTGACGAACCCAAACTGACGATTATCTGCGACACACGCATTCCAGGCTCGCTTGTTGATAAACTCCTAGAACTTGCCAGCGTCAAAGGCGTTTCGATCTTCTGAAACAGGCGCTCTTTCGAATAGCTGAGAAGGTCACAGAGGCGACTAGCGAGCATTTAGGGCACCTCTGACGCATGCCAGCTTCGATTCCAAGTAAGGACCGATTTGCGGGACCAGGCCCGGTGCGTCGGTCCCTTTTTTACAGACGATAGAGTGCTCCAAAATGCCGAGCCTCTCGATCGCGTAGACGTCTCGTGAGTGGCGACTCCGTTTCAGGGCCGCGTGGATCTGCGCGCGGGTAGCGTTGTTGACATTTATCCGGTCGGTTCCTTTTTTCCACCGCCACAATGCGTCGATTTGGTTTTTCGTAAACTCTGCATCAAATTCTCCGATTAGTCGGATCTGCAGGGGCAGGCAATGAATCAGGCCGAATCTGGAGGCGATCTGTTCAACAGTGCCACGCCCGAACGGTTCGAGCCGAACGCAGGGTACCGAAACACGTTTGCAGCCCGTGTGGAGAGCAATGCCATCATCGTTGATCCCCACCAGCCAAGCGCGTACGATGTCGCCTGGTCGGGCGTCGCGCAACTCGCCATATTGCCTCACCAGTAAGTCTGCGGCAACCTGTTCTTCACTCCCGGTCACCGTCACCGAGATCCACGAGGTAAGCGTGAGCGAGTATGTGACGTGCAATCCACTTAGATCGTTGCGCACCATCGCCTCGAACGATCGAGTTACCTTACCTGCGTTACCGCAGACGAGCTGCATAAGATCAATCGTTATCATGATCGCTGCTTTACAGGCGTCACGGGGCAGACCGTTTGGCGCTGCCAAAAACTTCGTCGTGAAGACTTCTTATGCGAGTTGCAGCTGGATTTCCGTTAAGCTTAGCGTGGAAATCAGCTTCTGCCTTATCAATGGTGACTCTCTGCGTGCCTTCTATGAGGTTGTCGACGGCGGCGACGATTTTCTCCTCGAGGGTCTCCGGCACATAGTTTCCCGGAGGGAGACACAAGCGTACAGCTTCTTTCTCCGTTATTCCAGCACCGACGTGTTTTTCAGCGATCTTCGCGACGCGTTCGTCGACTCCGAAGCTTCGCAAAAGCTTTCCGCCTATCACGCCGTGCGCAATGCCGTTGGTCTTGCATCTGCCGATGTCGTGCAGAAGCCCACCAATTTGGACAAGGGCCACATCTGCATCCGCTAGTGATTCAGCCACTTCGACCGCGTATTTAGAGACAGCCTCCACGTGCCGTATCAGTCCCTCGCTGCAACCGCTTTGCTGGAGAAGCTCAAGCGCTCTGTCCGATGAGGGGAGGTTACTCGAAGGCACGTCTCAGCTCTTCCAGCTTTCTTCTTACAGCTTCGACCAAAACAGAGCTATCTTGATAATCAAGTCCCGCCTGGCAAACGGGGCAGACAAAATCATAGTCGCTTGCTGTCTCAAATAAAAAACGACCGCAGCCGTTTTCGCACGTGTAGCAAACGCTCTGTCCTTCAAAGTCTAAACGCGTATCAAGCTTCCTAATAAGCTTCTGTGCCTCTTCGTCCATGTTACGCGAAATGTCACTCAAATCAACTTTCCAAAGGTACGTAAGCCATCCACTGTCCTTGTCCCGCTCACGTCGATAGTTTGCTAATCGATTTTCATAGAGGATATACAGGGTCCGCCTTACCGTGTTAAGGTTCGAACCCGTCTCTTCAGCTATTTTTTCGTCGGTCAACTCGTTGATAGACGCACGCTCAACCATTTCCAAGCCGTCATCTCCGACAAGATTCTTCAAATAGCCTCGAACGGCCACATCGCTAACCATCATGTTATTTTTGTGTGTTAAGGTGTCTTATACCTACTTATGGCGCGTATTCGTGCACGAGGGAGCCACGACTGTGCCACTTAGCCCTGGTAGGCCTTTTTTGCAGCTTCTATGTAATGCGTGGCGTTGTTGTACGCGGAATCCCTCGACTTACCATATCCGATAGCCGAGATGATCGGCTTCGCGCGCTTGATATAAACTCCTTTTTGAGGTATATCCATGTAATGCGCGCGATTGCACGCTTTCGTGACTTGAAAATCTTGCTCCGCGAAACAGATCATGCGGCAGGCGAATCTCCGATACTTTGCGAGGGGGATCAGTTCGCCTTGACAGCTTTTAATGTGGGCCTCGACGAGGTTGGCGCCAAGTGATCCCTCGATCGTATCGAGAGTTCCTTGAAACCTCGGATTGATCTCAATGACGACCGGGCCGCTTGGACCGATGATGAAATCAATGCCATTTGTACCAACCAAACCAAGATCGACTGCTAGCGAGTTCGAAATTCTTTCAATTTCCTTCGCATAAGTCGTTTTAAGCGGAGTCAAACTACCACAGAAGCTAAAGCGCCGCATCGGGCCAAGACTCCTCAGACCAATGAGTTGTTCGTTTATTGCGACGGTGATCGCCTCCTTGCCGGTAGACAGCACCGAAGCGCTAGCATCAATACCGCGAACGTATTCCTCAACGAGAAAGTCATCCCCCCACCCGTTCTCATTATACAGTTCAATACTCCTCTGGAGATGCTCCTTATCTTTGACGAGAACGTTCTTAAACCCCCCCGCACCTCGCTTTGGTTTCAGAATGACGGGAAATGTCAGATTGTCTTCTAGCCTATAGTGTTCGGGGACTGAATAGCCCAAGGATTGAAGCTTGTCTCTCATACGACCTTTGTCATTGACGAAGCTCGAAAGCGACGGAGGATTTCCAGCCGTGCGCGGGATTTCAAGTGTCTCAAAACCTGCGGCTAGTATTGCGTGGTCGTAGTCCAAGCCTCTCACGAGCGCTTTGACGCCGGCATGATCAGAGTCGGAGATTATTCCAGGGAACTCGTCTCTTATGAAACGCGTTACGTCACCGCATTTGATCAAGTCACGATCTTCGTAATGGCTTACGGACTCGACGTGGTATCCTGCTCGCTTCGCCGAGCATATGATATGCCTTGTGTTGTATCCTATGACAAGGATCCGCTGGTCTCCGCCGCTTCGACCGGCGGTGCTAGTTGATCTGCTCAGAACGCTTAACACCTACCTTGTGACGCGTGTTGCCGATGATCCTCATCTTGCCTTCGAAATCCGCCTTGAGCTCCTGCCCCCTCTGAATGTGATCGAGAAAGACGCTTAAGGCTGCTATCTCTGAGTGGGGTTGATTCGTGACGGCTACGTTGTAATCGGCGAGTCGGTAGAGGTCTGGAGGCACCTTTTCCGCTCCCACCACCACCATAAGCTTCTCGCTTTCGAGTCGGCCTATCGCGTTTGGAAGATTCTCTCCGTACATGGTCAAGTGCACGACTGTGCCCATTTCTCGCTTCCATTTCACGATTTCTCGCCTCCAGTTGGCGTTATCGCGAATCCAGAAGCTGCCCCCCCAACGTTGCACTACGTCGCGTATTGTAGACACGACAGAGCGGTCGGAGGCGGCGAGAAGCATTCCTTGGGCTCCTAACGCTCTAGCACACAGACCCACGTGCGTGGTGACGCGTCGATCGCGCTCGATTCGATGACCCACCCTCAAAACCACAATTTCCATAGCTTGTTTGCGCACCCCGTGCTTATCGGAGGCCACAGTCTTAAATAATTGGTATATCGTACATAAAGATAGCAGTGCTGAGTTTGAAGACGAGCTTGAACCGGATTTTGCATCACAAGAAAGCGATTGCTGCCGTCTGGATTCTGCTGGTTCTTTTTCCAAACCCGATGGTCCTGGCCGTAGACGTCTACCGCTTCTTTAAGATGCCGACCAAGCCTACAGACGACGTGAACCTCGTTGCAGCGTCGCTCCCGGCAAATGGGAGTGCAATTGAGCAATATGTCGACGCTCACGTTCATTACACCTATGATTTTCAAGCCTACGGGGCCGTATGGTACCTTCCCACGCCGAGCGACGTGCTCAAATCGCAGCAAGGGGACTGTAAGTCGAAAGCGATCCTCACCGCAAGCTTGTTTGAAGCGAAAGGTATCCCGTACACGCTCAGGGTCTCCCCTGTCCATTTCTGGGTCGATTACAGCGGCAGGCCGCAAACCAACTTTAGTGAACACTACGAAACCACTCAAGTTGCCTTCGTTGACAACGGCCAATTCAAGCTGCCAGAAAAAACGAATGCGTTCCTCTATCTAAATACGTATAAAGACATAGTGTGGACTTCAATGCCGTTGTTGAGAAAGATTGCGCTGATAGGCGGACTAGCCATCATCTTTCAGTTTGGCTACTGCAAGGAGCCAAAGAAACGCCTGCGGGAATATCTGAGCGAGACGTTATCCAATCTCCCCTTGAACACCTAATTGAAAGCGTTTTTCTATTGTCAGCGATGGCAGCAACACGTATATATCACGGCGTAAATCACACAGTTGGACGCCTAAGCGCGGGGGTTGCCAAGCCAGGTCAAAGGCGATAGGTTCAGGGCCTATTCTCGTAGGAGTTCGTGCGTTCGAATCGCACCCCCCGCATATTACCTCGCGACGGTCATCCCCGATCGGCACGATTGCCCGATGATCGCTCAACTGAACGATTAGAGGTCGGCCGAATCTTTATGACGATCGCCAAGGGCCGCCTCATCTATAACGCAATCGTCTTTCGGATGAGCGAAAATCGTCAGTCGTCGCGCGATCTCGTCAACCACCTCTACGTCATTATCCGCAACGCAACACTGTGGGTCATCACCTGGGTGCTCGAAGCGCACGCCTTTTTCGGGCAGCGCTGCTCCAAATTCGGCGACTTAGCAATAAAACACCCTTATAAGTACCTCCTAGCAGTTTGCACTTAACTTGTTTCTTTGGTGCTCCTCGAGCTTCTACTCTGCCAGCAGTCCTCGTCTGCAAGAGTACGTCGCAAAACATCGCGCTTGTAAGACAGCACGAATCAGAAACCCGTAGCCTTGAACACCACCTAACGCTTCTCCACTTTGAGCGAGGCAACAGAAGTTGACCCGCGCTCCAATAGTCCCACCGATGACTCATGTCCAACAAAGCTATTTTTCAGCACTTTCGTGCAGAAACTGACTACAAAAATTCTCGCCCCCAAGTGACTCACGTGCTCCTTCGACCAAGTGTCGTGCTGCAGTTTCCAATAACCTTAAACGATACGACGACGCAAGACTGAAAAGGTGTTAAGATGAGCAACGAAGGGACTACAGACGCTTCGCGCCTCACGGCGAAACACTGCGTTCCGTGCGAAGTCGGCACGCAACCTTTTGACCTAGAAACCATCAACGGACTGCTACCCATGGTGTCCAAGTGGAAGCTAGAAGATGCAACAAAACTAACGCGAAGTTTCAGGTTCAATAACTTCATCGAGTCGATGCGCTTCATCAATGACGTAGCGCAACTAGCAGAAGCTGAAGGGCACCACCCAGACATTTTCGTATCCTACAGCTACGTGCGAATCAGTCTTACGACCCACAACATAGGTGGGTTGTCTGAAAACGATTTCATAATGGCAGCCAAGATAGATGAAATATTTGCAAAAAACGGCGCCTAAACCAGAGTAGCCCGTACTGCAGATGCTAAGCCCTTCAAAACCCAAAATACACGTACTGTAGAGCTTAGCGGTTTCGGCGCATAGACCAACCCAACAAATTGCTGCAAGCGGATAGACAGAGCCCGCGCAGCTGCCGTCAGAGCAACTAGAAAGGCTCATAGTAGTTGATTCGTGATGAGTCCTAAAAGAAAGACTGGAAACAATGAGCTCGGCAGCGTCTTGGCAAAGCTAAAAAGCGACCGTTATGCGAGCTTTCTAGGAATAGAGATTACCAAGATCGAACGAGGGTACGCTCAAGCAAATCTGACAGTCACTGAACGAATGCTTAATTTCAATGGCTTTGCGCACGGAGGCCTGATTTTTTCACTCGCTGATGCGGCATTTGCTGCCGCTTGCAACTCGTTTAATCAGACTGCAGCAGCGTTGTCGTTCCACATCGCGTACCGACGACCAGTCCAAGTTAACACGCAGCTGGTAGCAGAGGCTGTGGAAGAGAGCTCAGGAAAAAGCACCGCGCTTTATGAGATCGTCGTGAAGACCGACGACCAACGTATCGTCGCTATGTGTGAAGGTTTGGCGTATAAGCTGCCGTCGCGGGTCGTCGAAAATGATGGGCCCGAGGCGATTTGAACGCCTGACCTCACGGTTATCAGCCGTGTGCATATTCTCCATCCTACAACGACACAGGATGGAATCAAACCTGGCTAAGCTACGGGCCCATTCGTTGGCAGCGCAATGCCTATAGGTTAATGCAATATATAACAATTCTTGTATGGTTCCTAAGCAGACGGCGACGCATCACACCTTTCTACCCGCAAAGCAATGCTTATATGTATTGAGCTAAAAATGCTGTAGAAGGGTTCGAGCAGCGTACTGAAGGCAAGCTGGGCGCAGAGAAGGGCCGGTAGATCAGGGGTAGATCGCTACCTTGGCATGGTAGAGGCCTCGGGTTCAATTCCCGACCGGTCCACTTTTTTCAACAAGCGCTTGTCCTTGGGACGCTTTGTTTGCTTGTCCTCTGAATGCAACTCGCTGTGTTTGGACACTCGGCTGTCCATGCTTCCCGAAATTTGTAGGTTTGCGCAGACACTGTTCGCAAGTCGCACTTTAACAAATGTGGTTCGGCGCATGAAGCTGTCCAAGCTGGGCGCATGAAGCTGTCCAAGCTGAACATTATATAACGCCGAGAACTATACAAATGCGATGAGATTTCGTTGCCCGAACTGCGGCAGCCTTTCTTGTGTGACTTCCGCCGAGCACGTCCTCAAAATTGCCCCCACGATGTACGCAAAGTGCCAGGCATGTCACGATTTGGTTCTCCAGAAGACAGACGAAATCGATTTGTCGGATATCAGTTTTGGCGATTTGACGTGCACTGACTGTGGAAGAAGACCCCTCGATGCCGTGATGGCGCACATACTCGCCACGTCGGTTCCGCGCAAAGATCGACCAAAGCTGTCGCTTCGAGAAGTAGGCACCCCCCTATTGTCGCCCGGCGTCCCTACGTACGCTCCGCCACATATCGGATACCATAACCTGCTTCTTATGACCAATCAACGACTTATCGCAAATGCGAGCGATAGAATTCTCCGAGAGGTTCCAGAAGTCGCAGGAGTAATCTTTGGAGATACAAAGCGAGTGATTGGTCTGGCCTACGGGCAAGCCCAGCCGCACACGTGCCGCGTCTTGGCAGGTTGTGACATGAGAGCCGACCTAGTCGCATCAGCTTACGGGCAGATCCTAATATACAAGAGTCAATCAAAGATTCATATAGAGCACGACAACGCGGTCAAGATAGCAAAACTCGGAGCGCTTCCGGTATCGGGCCGCGTCGTGCTTGACGCGCTCGCCGGGCCTGGTACTCTCGGTCTTATGAGTGTGCTCATGGGCGCTCAAAGAGTGATTCTCAACGACGCCTGGCTGCCGGCCGTGGAGAATACGTATCTCAACTTGCGAGTGAACAAAAGAATACTCGGCATACGGACGATAAAGCGCGTGTCAACGACCAAAAGAGGGTCCGACAATGCCCCTGAACTATTCTGCACAGCCACTACCGATAACAGTTTCATAGAGCTCTATCACGGCGATTTTCAGGAGTTCAATATCCAAGATTCCCGAGTGGATATAATCCTGATAGACCCGTTCCCCGGTACCGAGCATCAGTTTAACGCACTATCCGAAGAGCTTCGCAAAAAAAACCCAAGAGTTCAGGTGGTCTACATTTAATGAAAAGCGATCCAAAATGGGCCACACCTAAGCGGACGCCCTGCGCAGCCTCAACAAACCTTACCAAGTTTAGCCAGCGGCCTTTCACACAGCAAAAACACGTTTGCGGTGACCTAGGCTGCAAAAAGAGCTAGAATTCGCTTTTGACCTATTTTTTACCCCGAACGATGCTTTTTAGGAGTGGCACCTCTTGCTGGCTAGCCCACAACGTCACTGGCCCAACCTGCATTGTTGCCATGTTTTTCGGGTATGCAGCCCCAATGCTTCCTCCTCGTTGAGCGCGAGGTCCGCGCAAAGCCGTCGGACTGCAACTGAAGATCGCGGCGCGCATATCTTGTTCTTAACAAAGATTATCTAGCAGTTCGTTCCATAGCTGGACTAATCACTACTAATCACTTCGTACCACAAATAGACAGAACAGGCGAACTCGCGCGACGGTCAGACGAAGTAGGTGCGTTAGAAGTGTCCGTGTTAGCATTTGTCGTTGGAACTCGGCCTGAAATAATCAAGATGGCCCCGGTGATACGCGAATGTGAAAAACAGTCAATAGATGCGTTGATCATACACACTGGGCAGCACTATTCGTACGATATGGATAAAATCTTTTTTGAAGAGCTAGAGCTTCGTGAGGCAGATTACGCGCTTCGCGTGGGATCAGGCACAGACGCAGAACAAACCGGGAGAATCCTGGTTGGCGTCGAAAGGGCTCTGATCAAAGAACAGCCAGACGTGGTTTTAGTGGAAGGAGACACGAATTCCGTTTTTGCGAGCGCGTTTGCAGCGACGAAGCTTCATGTCGAAGTGGGGCACGTGGAAGCAGGCTTGAGAAGCTACGATAGGTTCATGCCAGAAGAAATAAACCGCGTGCTTACTGATCATATCTCCGATTTCCTGTTTGCCCCAACCGCGAAAGCAGAAGCAAATCTCTTGGCTGAAGGAATTCCTTCAAACAATATATCGGTGACAGGTAACACTATCGTGGACGCAGTCCGCCAGAACCTTAAACTTGCGCAAAAAAAGGCACGTATTCTCGAAGAGCTGAATATTGACGAAAGTAATTACTTTCTGACAACCGCGCATAGAAGAGAGAACGTCGACAGCAAAGCACGCCTTAGCGGAATTTTGAAAGGATTAAAAGCGCTGCACGATGAATTCGACGCGCCAATAATATTCCCGATGCATCCACGAACCAAAAACCGCTTGGCAGAGTTCGATCTAGCCTTAGACGGGGTCATATCGACTCCTCCTATCGGCTTTCTCGAGTTCTTGCTGTTGGAAGCAAATGCGAAGCTTATTATCACCGATTCTGGAGGTGTGCAAGAAGAGGCGTGCACCCTTAAAGTCCCGTGCATAACGGTTAGAGATAACACTGAAAGGCCTGAGACGGTAGCAGTCCATAGCAACTTAGTGGTTGGCACCGACGCTGATCAGATCGTAACGGGGGCAAGAGCGATGCTAAAGAAGCCACGCAATTGGGATAACCCATTCGGTGACGGTGACTCAGGGCAGCGCATCGTGGCTGTACTTAAGAGCGCTTTCGAAGCTTGTGGCGTCGACCTGTGACGCGAAAAAAGATTTTCTGCTCTTGGCGAAGGCGCCTTGCCACTTATCGTACATACCAGAGGCGCACTATTTCGCTTTTAAGACGTGGCTTGACCCGCTTTTTCTGCCACTTCACGGCAGACCGCCAACAATTCCTCACCGGCCTTTTCCCACGAAAACTTCCGCGCTTGTGCTACGCCTTTTCTACTCATCTCTCTTTTTAAGTCGTCGTCCTCGAGCACGGTGAGCATTGCGTGCGCAAGCGCTTCGACATCGTACGGATCAACGAGGAGAGCTGCTTCTCCGACCACTTCTGGCAGCGAAGAGGCGTTCGATGCAATCACCGGACAGCCGCACGCCATCGCTTCGAGTACAGGAAGTCCAAATCCTTCGTAAAGCGAAGGATAAACGAAGACGTCAGCCTGCTCATAGAGGGCTAGGATGTCGGCGTCTGGCAGGTAGCCCACAAATGTGATTTTGCTGTTTTCATTTCGCACTTTGATATCCTGAAGGGTGGCCTCCAATTCGGGAATGGCGGTTCTCATATATCCTGCGATGACCAATTCCAAAGAATTTTTAGATCTTTTTTGTGCGAGCTCAAACGCCTTTATCAGCCGCAGATGATTTTTCCGTGGAGAAATATCAGACACAATCAGGATCTTATTGCTTCCGAAATCATGTCGAGGAGGTTTTGGAGTGATGAACGGACCGTGGTGAATTACCACAACTCTGTCCGCTTGCAGACCCCAAAAACGCATCGCGTCCTTCTTCGTTGATTGTGAGACCGCGATGTATTTTTCAGGTACGTCGCTGAAGTGCTTTTGAAAAGTATTCAAGAGCTTTATGGTCCGCCTGCCTTGGATTCCGTCCTCAGAAAAAACGTACGGTATGAAATCGTGCACTACTTGGATCCATCTTGACCTTGGCAGAAAGCCGTACTTGATGAGCAGAAGAAAAAAATACAAAGCCTCTAATGGGTCGAGCACATCCCACGGTGGAGCCAAGAACAGTACCACATCACTTTCCTTATACAACCGTATGAGTTTCACCATAGTCTGAGGTGTCAGAAAACGCGCTATCGTAAAAAGTGAGACTTTTTGATTAACGAGCAGAGAAGGAGTAATGAAGTCCATGCCTTGACGAGCGAGGACTGAAACCGCGTCCACTTCATTTGACTCGGATATTCTTTTGAGCAGCTCCTCGGCGACCCGTGGTATCCCATCTTTTTGTTGGGGAAAAGGTGCTATGACAGTGACTCTCATAAGCCTATAATGCCGTTACGAGCTCCGACTCATAATCGCTTCTGGAACCGCGAAGGCATGTACCTCTGATTTTCGGTTGATCCTCATTCGAGTAGTTGGCTCTCATTTCGGAAGTGAGTCGGCCTCCTTTACTCAGTTCATCTGGACCGTGCGCAGTAAACACTTCGAGCAACCATCTATTCGTCATATTACAAATAAATACAGCTTGGTAGTGTTGTACTACTTGGTACAAAAAATCCTCTTTCTCCGTTTCAGTCGCTAAGAGAATGGGTGATGACATTGAAGATAGCACAAGTTTGCATCAGGTATCTCGCTCCCGGCGGCGTGGAAACGCACATACAAAAGATTTCAGAGCGGTTGGTGCAACGAGGTCACGACGTCACCGTCTACACAACAAACCTGAAAACACAGGTGCCTTGGCAATGCTTTGAAGATTACGCCGCAGAAAGTTACGTCAACGGCGTGCGGGTAGTCCGGCTGCCAGTTAAACGATACCCGTCCCCTTACGCAGCATACCCGGCCATTCCTGGCTTGATTAAGACTATTTTCGATGCTGAGGATGATGTCGTCCACGCCCATTCGCACCGCTATTACCAGATTATTGCGTGCGCTGCGGCGAAATTAAAACGGGGCCGTCGACAAGGGCGATACCAGATGCCACTAGTGGTCACCCCTCACTTTCATCCGCCGTCTAACGTGGAATCACCCGCCGCTCGATTCCTGATGGGACTAGACGATGTCCTAGTTTCGCGTCGCGTTTACAGAATGGTCGATAAGGTATTGGTTGTAACCGACAGTGAAAAGCCTTTCATCGAAAGATTCGCGCCCTTAACGAAGTGCGTAACTGTTCCTAACGGACTAGATATAGAAGATTGGACCCCTATTCCCGACGGTCGACTTTTCCGGAGGCGCTATAAGATGGACGACGATGAGAAGATGATCCTGTATACTGGAAGATTAGCAGATAACAAGGGACTGGAACACCTGATAGACGCCTCATATGACGTCGTTGCGAGGTATCCTGAAACAAAATTCGTTATAGTAGGGGAAGATTGGGGCGTGCTGAAAAGGCTCAAAAAGAAAATATGGGCAAACAATTTGGATGATTACTTCGAGTTCACAGGCCATATAGACAGTTATGAACTTTTTAAATCAGGATATGCGGCTGCCAACGTATTCGTTCTGCCGAGTGAATGGGAAGCTTTTGGCATCGTTTTGCTAGAGGCGATGGCGTGTGGTACCCCAATTGTTGCTTCAGACGTTGGAGGGATTCCCGACGTCGTCGGAGATATCGGCAGAATATTTAAGTATGGAGATACACGAGCTCTTGCCGAAAACATCACTGATATTCTTGATAATGAGGAGCAGGAACGAGAGAAGAGCATTCAAGGCAGGGCGAAGGTAATTGAACAATTCACGTGGAGCGCCGTGGTCGACAGGCTTGAAGCAATATATGGAAGCCTCGTCGACGCCAAGTAATTTGCACGCTGCCAAATCCTTCGATTTTGTGGGCTGTTGTTTTGATAGCCCGGAAGACGTGAGCACATAAGAGATGGCATCAACTAATGACGAAAAAACAGCAAAGCTGAAGCACGGGTCATTGGTGCGCGGCATAAAAAACAGCGTGCTTTTGTTTGGTGGAAATGCAATCTCTGCAGTAATCTCGTTTGTCATCACCGTTTATATCGCGCGATTGCTGTCTGTCTCAGACTTTGGCTCCTATATTACGGTGATCTCGTTTGTCACCTTGTTCGGCATCTTCACGGATTTCGGGATTAACACAGTCATAATCCGCGAAGGAGCAAAAAACCCTGAAGATACGCACAACCTCATTTTTAGCGCGATGGGGCTCAAGTATCTCATGTCCCTCGCATCCATGCTTGCTGTGATCTTATTCGCTCTTTTCACGCCTTACTCATTCGAGGTGAAGGCGCTGATCGTGTTAATGTCTATCACGCTCTTGATGGGCGGCATCGGGAGTATGTTCAGCGCTGTTTTCAACATTTACCAGGACATGAAGTACATCTCGATCATTCAGATCGCTGAACGAACCACTTTTGCCTCTTTCGCTTTCATCTTTCTGATCGCAGGACTTGGCGTACCCGGCGTCATACTTGCGATCATCATAGCCGCTTTTGTCAGCCTGATGTTGAGTTTCGTACTCAGCCGACGAATTCACTACTACAAGCTGAATTTCAGACCCATATTAGATTATACCATACTAATGCCGGCGTTTTGGTTTGGCATTGCAGGGCTGCTTGGGACAGTCTGGCAACGGGTGGACACCATTATGCTCTCACTGTTGACCAATATGACGCAGGTCGGACTGTACACCCCAGCGGTCAACTACGTGGGGATAGGGGACATGGCTGTCCTCGCGCTCACTGGCGCATTCTTTCCTATTGTCTCGAGAATGGTGCACGAGAGGAGAATATCCAAAAAGGAACTCTCTAAATATCTCGGCTACTTCGCTGTAGCAGGACTTGTCATTGTGGCGGTAACGTATGCTTTCGGGGGAGAACTTATGATCTTGGCGTTCGGGCCGAAATACGCCGAGTCTATCGTGTTCATCAACATCCTTATCATCGGATTTGCCGTGAATTTGGTAACCATCCCAACCAGCCTCTTGCTGGACGCAACGAACAATCAGAAGGTACACGTGCTGAATGCGACCTATTTGACGGGGGTGAACGTTGGGCTGAACTTGATTTTGATACCCGCTCTGGGCGCTTTAGGTGCCGCATATGCGACAACTATATCGCAGAGTCTTGGTGCGGCCCTTGGCATACCTATTGCACTCTATGTATTGAGGCGATCACATTATCTATGACAAGCGAGTTATAATGATAGCCAGAGCGACCTTTGGCGACTCCCTCACAAATTCCGCTCTTTTTTCCAGTTTCAACGCAGACACAGGTAACTAAGAAGAATAACGCGGAAAAATGCAGAGGCAAAGGACAAATCAAAAAGCTCTTTTACTCCTTTGACATTGCGCTGGTGACAAGGCATCAGTTTTACTTCGCTTTCTGAAGCAAAATCGAAATGCTATTTCATCTAGAATCAGCTGTTCGCTTCTATGTTGTTGGACGAGAGATGTTCAAGCATGTACATTGCTTGAAACAGAAACTGAGCACGTGAGTGAGAATCCATGTTGTGTTGTGTGCACGCGATACAACCATTTATTGCGCAGTCGTTAATCGATGAGCTGTATAGCTTTCTTGCGCAAGTCTATTCCTTCCTGCTTAGGCGATTGACGCGTACGGATATTACGGCATTTTCGTGGGAATGAGTATAGAGAGCATCGGCATACCGCTTCCAAGCGTGATCATATTGCCTTATGCATGCTATCTCGCTTACTTAGGTTACCTCAACTTCCTGGCGGTAGTCCTCGTCGGGACTTCCGCCCGCCTCACCGGTTCGGGTTACGTATTTCATCGCGTTTTTCGGCGGCAATTATCTCTT
The DNA here is from genome assembly GCA_015661395.1 of Methanomicrobia archaeon. Classification (GTDB taxonomy): domain Archaea; phylum Halobacteriota; class Bog-38; order Methanoflorentales; family Methanoflorentaceae; genus Methanoflorens. Next base: position 16,786 of record JACWML010000029.1, read on the forward strand.
CGAACGCTACAGTAAGTACCTCGGAATAACGCACCGAGAGCTGTGCGTTACAAATGAGTGGTTTGACAAGTATGTTAAAAATCTCCGTTTTTGTCAGCCGAATGGTTCCAAGAGTGCGGGCGTACTCGTCCATATCACCGGGCTCTATCGAATGGACCTCAGGAAGTTTGTCGCATATACTTTCTTAGGCTCACTTCCGTGGAACGCTGTACTGGCTTTCGCTGGATTCTTTTGGGGGTCAATTGGAACACATTAACATCAACGTACTACAGCATCGCTGCGGCGGTGTTGCTCATCTTGGCACCCGCTATCCTTGTGTTAGTCCTAAGATTCAGACGAATTAATTGCGCGGCTCTAATGAGAGAAGACGAGCGATGAGCACCGGAAAAGATAATAGCTCACTCCGCGTAACCACTATTTAGAGCATTACGTTACTCAAAGATTCTGTGCGACTTGGACGAACGCTTTTTAAAGGATGGCGCTAGCCGGACGAGGGAGTTCACTTGAAAACAATATCAGAGAAGATTCTATCAAAGCGCAGCGGGGTTGATGCCGCGAGTGGTGATATCGTCACCGTCCCAGTTGATTTGGTCTTCGCCCATGATGGCACACTGCCGCTTTCGATCCAAGAACTGGGCGGACACTCAGTGAAGTTTCCGAAAAGCGTGGTGGCTTTTTGCGATCACGCATCACCCTCTCCTTCGGAGAAAGTGTCCAACGTCCAAGCGCTCATGCGGCAGTTTGCCCACGCGTACAGGTTGGATTTTTATGAAAATGGTGATGGGATTTGCCATCAAATTGTCCTCGAACGGTACGCGTCGCCCTATAAGATAATAGTGGGCGGGGACAGTCACACGTGCACCCACGGCGCACTCGGCGCTTTCGCCACTGGGATGGGTTCGACTGATGTGGCTTCGATCATGGCCTACGGAAAAACGTGGTTTAAAGTGCCAGAAACCGTACACGTAAAGGTTTCCGGAAAGCTGCCAAAAAGCGTTCACTCGAAGGACGTGTTCTTAGAACTGCTTTCACGAATAACAGCAGATGGAGCCACATATAAGGCTCTTGAATTCTACGGCGACACGGTTGAAGCGATGAGCGTGGAGTCCCGCGCTACGTTGTCAAATATGGCGATTGAAGCGGGCGCGAAGGTGGGAATGTGCGCCGCAGATGAAAAGGTTGAAGCGTATCTGGGGCACTACGGGCGCAGCAATGAGTTTACGCCTTTGTCCGCCGACAAAGATGCCATTTATGTTCAGGAGGTCCGCATTCGCGCCGAGACCATCGTTCCGATGATCGCTAAACCCCACAAAGTCGATAACGTCGTTCCGGTTACGGAGCTTGAAGGTCAGGAGGTAGACCAAGTATGCATCGGCTCGTGCACAAACGGACGGATTGAAGATCTCCGCGCGGCAGCACGCATTTTGGACGGACATCGGAGCAAAGCGCGACTCGTGATTTACCCTGCAAGCCGCGATGTCCTTCTCGAAGCCCTTAAAGAGAGGGTCCTAGAAACGCTTTTGAAGGCAGGCGCCTCGATAGGTCCTCCTGGATGCGGCTTTTGCATAGGAAGGACAGTCGCCTTGGGAGATGGGGAAGTTGCTCTTTCCACACAAAACAGAAACTTCAAAGGCAGGATGGGCAACGACACTTCGTTCATTTACCTGTCGAGTCCGTCAACAGCGGCAGCAAGTGCGATCGAAGGGAAGATCACAGATCCGCGAGGTTTAGAGAGTTGAACGCTGTTCTCGATAGAGGAAAATATGAAAATCGAAGGGAAAGTTGTCCGAGTATTTCCTAGTGATACTAACACAGACGAGATCATTGCTGGCAAATACAAATATGACGAGCTGGACTTGAACAAGCTCGCTCGGCACACCTTTGAATCACTCGATACGCACTTTTATGATGATTGCACGCGTTTGAAAGCTCCGATTCTGGTTGCTGGGGCAAACTTCGGGTGCGGCTCGTCACGAGAGCAAGCCCCACAGGTTCTCAAAGCGTGCGGTATCTCCTGCGTCATCGCCGACTCCTTCGCACGTATATTCTACCGAAATGGCTTCAATATCGGCCTTCCATTGGTGGAGTGCGAAAGCATCTCAAACAACGTGACCCGAGGCGAGATGCTTAACGTGGATTTCGATAGAGGGGTGATTCGATCCGAGAATCGAAATGCTGAGTATCGCTTCAAGCCCATTCCACAGTTCATGCAAGAATTGTTAGAGAAAGGCGGACTAATGCAATACTTGGACGCCCGTGGCGGATTCACGGACTAACTGATTCAGCGTTCTTGACAACTGAAGTTCTGGTGAGGAAATGCGAGAAGTAGCCGTCGTATTGGGAGATGGAGTTGGACCTGAACTGGTCAAAGCAATGATGCGAATCGTTACTGCTACCGGGGCGCCCCTAAATATGGTCCCTTGTGAAGCGGGAAGCGATTGGTACGAGGCTCACGCGGGAGACTCATTAATTCCCGATGAGACCTGGGACGTGATCAACTCAACTCAAGCGTGTTTCAAAGGGCCGACAACAACACCTGGGGGGCCTGGTTCCCCACGCAGTGTCGCCGTTACCATTAGACAGGAAAAGGACCTATTTGCAAACGTTCGTCCGATACGGACGTTTCCGAATACCCCCCGCCCTCTTGGGGATGTCGACTTTGTTTGCGTGCGCGAAGCGACTGAAGGCATGTACTCGGGCAGTGAAGTGCAGCTCTCGAGCGACATGTACGTCGCCCTTCGGAAAATCACGAAATCGGCGAGTCGAAGAATAGCTCACTTCGCTTTTGCAGAAGCGGACAAGCGAAGCTGGACAACGGTTGTCGCTATCCACAAAAGCAACATATTGAAGCAGACGGACGGCGCTTTTCTCCAAGCCGTTCGCGAGGCTAAAAGCGAGTACTCGAGCATAGAACTCTGGGAGTACCACGTGGACAACGTCGCACAACAACTCGTGAAGAATCCGCAGGTATTCAACAAATCGATATTGCTGTCTACTAACCTCTTCATGGCACGGTTCAGCCCCCAAGTATCAAAACCTTGATAAGGTGAATCCCACGGCTACCGTACTCGCCGGAGCGTGGATGCTCGATTACTTGGGCTTGAAACACGAATCCGCGATGATATTCAATGCTCTCCAAGAGACCGTTGCCGAAGGCAACACGACGTACGATCTCGGAGGCGCTCTTAGAACAAGCCAAGTGACCGAGTGCATCATGGAAAAAGTTGAAGGGGGCCCGGACTCAGCTCCTTGATGCGACCGACCAAAAGCTTCATTCTTTTTCTGAACAGGCCGCGCACGCGCTGCGGCTTTGGTCTAACACGAGACCCTTCTTGCTGCAGCTCACGCACTCTTGAGAAAGCCCCCCGCTCACGAAGCGCTTTTTAGGAGACATGTGTCGACAGTCGAAGCCTTCACGCAGCGTTTCGATCGAGCACTCATCGCACTGTACTTCATTAACCATAATGCCTTCGCCGGCCAGGACACAAGAATAAAAATCTAGGCTTTCCGATCCGAGCAGGACACGCTCACGCCTGCGGTAGCGGCACTCCTTCGTTTTGCTTCCCCCTCGCTTTTATTCGTAGCGTGTGTGGGCAATCCAGGGCGGGAACGCTTCCTCGCTCGTTAGGAAGTATTTAATCGCGTACTCCTTGAGTTCATCATCTGAAACGCTGGAGGTGCGCGCCTCCTCATCGTAAAGTTTATGAATGTCGTTGCAGATCATCTTAATCCTGCGGTCGTTTTTCCTCAAGTTCACCTCGACGCCCAGAAGCTCGTTCAACACTTCTTGCATCTTGTAGCGCACTACTTCCCTCCCAGAGGAGTCTCCGATGAGAAGTACGCGCTGTCCGCCCACAACCTCCGGCGGAAACGGCTCGTACGTAAAAGGGTTCTTCAATACGCCGTCAGTATGTATGCCGCTTTCGTGGGCGAAAATGTTCTCGCCGACAATGGCCTTGTTTCGCGGGAGTCTAAAAGCGAGCTCGTGTTCCAGATAGCGGGTCAGCTCCGTAACTGGTGCGGGATTGTACTTTTCGAATCCCTTCACGCGACAAAAAAGAAAGGTGAGAATCTTTTCAAGCTCGGTATTTCCTGCACGCTCACCTATGCCCATAAAAGTCAAACTCGACCAGTTCGCTCCGTGCCAGTACCCCGCCAAAGTGTTGGCAACGCCGAGTCCAAAGTCGTCGTGAACATGCATTTCGAGATCCTCCGCGCCGATCTCTTTGAAGGCGCGCACGATCTTAGGTATGCTGAACGGCAGCGGAGTCTCTTCGAACGGAACGCCGTAGTTCAAAGTATCACAGATTCGAAAAATCGCGTCAGGGGCAATGCTTAGCAATTCCTTGACAAGAGGGATCACGAAGTTTGGGATATCAGCGCGCGTAATATCCTCGAGATGACATCGTACCTTCAACCCGTGATCGACGGCGTATTGGAGAGCTTCAGTGTACTTGTCGCGCGCCTGTTCCCGATCTTTCAAGCCAAGTTTGTCAAAAATGTGCGTGTCCGATATAGACATCAGAATGCCTACCTCGTTTATGCCATCCATACTAAGGTTCGTATCGATATCGGCGACGTTGGCGCGCGCCCACCCTGTAATTTCAGGATGATCATAATTGCAATCGAGCATATCGCAGGCCAAGCTGCGGTCTCTCTCATTGAAAACAAAACACTCGAGCTTTTCTATGCCCATCTCGTGCAAGAACTCAAATATCTTGAGCTTCTGTGTTTTCTTTAATACGATGCCCGGCATTTGGGATCCGTCTCTCAGGGTGCTGTCACTAATCTTGACCTCCAAATTGCCCGGAAGCTCGATTTTCGGCATTTCAGCGTATGATCTGTACAACTTTAGGCTCCTCCACTTCCTCTCAATGCGATATAACGTAACTGCGTTCTTTTTTATGGCAATAATTCTATATGAAACTACTTCTGCTTGTTTTGAGCGGCATCTGCGGGGCGTTGCATATTGATATACTAAAAAATACGTATCAGTCCCTGTATGGGTAAATCTCGGCTGACTCTCAAGTACGGAGACCGAAAAACCGCCGTAACGGTAAACGAAAGAAACCTCATTCAGGTAATCCAACCAAACGAAATCGAGGCTGGAGATGAAGAAGGTGAGGTTATCCGAGCGATGCAACATCCCATCGAAACCCCCATGCTCCACGAAATCGTGTCAACGCACAAGGCCTCCAAAAAAGACTTGACAGCCGTCATCATTGTCAGTGACGTAACGAGGCCAACGCCGACCAAGAAGATGCTTCCTCACGTTTTAGGAGACCTGCACAAAGGCGGGATTCCTGAAGACTCGGTGACAATTTTGTTTGCCCTCGGAATTCACAGGCCGTTAGCCGAACGAGAGATGAGAACGCTCGTAGGCGATGACGTCTTTGACGATTACCACTGCCTCAACCACGACGCGAATAAGTGCGCTTTTGTAGGAACAACGTCGCGAGGCACGCGCGTTCGCGTCAACACAGTAGCGCTCGACGCCGATGTGAGAATTTGTCTGGGCGCGGTTGAACTCCATTACTTTGCAGGATATAGCGGCGGATACAAGTCGCTGCTCCCTGGCATTTGCGCGCGAGAGACTATCGAAGCAAATCACAAACTCATGCTACAGCCAAACGCTGCTGCCGGAAGGCTAGACAGCCCTGTAAGAAAAGATCTAGAGGAGGCTGGCCGGTTGATCGGATGCGACTTCCTTGTAAATGTCGTGCTTAACTCAAAAAAGCAGATCGTGAAAGCTGTCGCAGGTGATCCCATTGCAGCGCACCGCGAAGGGGTCAAAGTCGTTGATTCAATGTACATAATTCCGATTACCGAACTTGCTGATGTCGTGCTTGTTTCAGCCGGAGGCACGCCCAAGGATATAAACCTCTTTCAAGCACAGAAAGCGCTTGACAATGCGAAATACGCTATGAAAGAGGATGGCGCGATCGTGCTGGCGGCCGAGTGTCCAGAAGGATTAGGTGAAAAAGTGTTTGAACGATGGATCAACGAAGCTCATAACAAACAGGAGCTTATTGACAGGCTCGACTACGCATTCGAAATCGGCGGACATAAGGCCGGAATTCTGGCTAAGCTCACTCAAAAAGCCGATGTTTATCTCGTGTCTGAGCTTCAAGAAGAAATTGTGGAGCGCGCATTTTTGCTCTGCGCTCGAAATTTGGACGATGCTCTGCGCGCAACTGCGCGGAAGTACGGGCCAAACGCCCGGATTACCGTCATGCCGTTTGGGGCGCTCACTCTCCCGCGGCTTCAATAGAAAAAACGGCCGCGCGGGTGTAACCGAAAAACAGGGCACACAGGATTCGCTGTCATGTGGGTGACGAACTGCTACAACGGTTCAGGGCGACCTTTAGACGTTAGGAAAAGGTACAGCAGCGTTGAGCGCCCGCTTTTCATTTTGATTCTCTCCAATACGGATATAGCGACTATTCCCGGCATATCAGGTGCTGGAAGCACTCAAGATTACATTCAACACACGCCAGCTGCTGACGCTGAAATTGTCTCCAACGGGAAACTGAAAACGATTGGAGTAATGCCTGATGCGCCGTCTGGAGCCGTCACTCCTGCCGTTCTCACACGGGCCGGACTTAATCTGTCACAAAGCGCACACCTTCTGATAAACTCAGGCTTGAAGATTGTCCCGGGAGTCCCCTATTACGACTTACGAACGAAACACGGCAGCGACATCCGATTTGCGCCGGCAGTGCCCGACGCTAACGCAATCGAAAAGGCTGCCAAAAAGCTTGCTGCGTGCTTTGACTGCGACTTAGCAATAATAGGGGAGACTATTCCTGGAGGCACAACCACCGCGCTGTGCGTGCTGCGAGCGCTCGGCTTTAGCGCTAACGTGAGCAGCAGCCTCGCGACGAATCCGACGGCTTTGAAAGAAAAAGTCGCAAGAGAGGCGCTGCGCCGGGCTTCTATTAGTCAGGGAAACTTGCGAAACGATCCCATGCGAGCGATTGAACTACTTGGTGATCCAATGATGCCCTGTGCGGTCGGACTCACCGAAGGTTTCCTCCGCTCCGGAAAAGAAGTTATTTTAGCAGGCGGAACGCAAATGGGTGCAGTTGCAGCCGCGTTGCGTGCACTCAACGTTTCCACCAACCTTGTACTAGCTACGACAAAGTACGTCTTTGACGATCGTTCAGCGCGGTTTATGAAGCTAGTTAAGGCGTTAGACATTGATGCATTTAGCGCCGATCCAGGCTTCTCAAAAAGCTCGGTTGATGCGCTTCAGAAATATGAGCGGGGAGAGGTGAAAGAAGGTGTGGGAGCAGGAGGGGCCATGACCCTAGCGTGCATACGTGGCTACGATCAATACGCCTACAGACGGGAGGTAGAGGCTGTCATCAAGCGCCTGTAACGCATATGTGCCAATCGCAACGCCTACGTGGGCACTTGCGGCCAGAAAAGACGACGCTCAACAAACTATAAAAGTATCAGTTAACAATACTTATAGGATGTTCAAGCAAAAACACATCGTTTCAATGCGAGATTTAACGCGCGATGATGTGGACTTTGTGCTGGACTATGCTGAAAAGATGATGTCGTGCGCAAAAGCCGGCGTGCGGCTGCTGCAAAACCGGATTTTGGCGCTGCTTTTTTTCGAACCTAGTACGAGAACGCAACTTTCGTTTGACTCAGCGATGAAGCGGCTCGGCGGTTCTACTTTAAGCTTAACCTCGGAAGATAGCTCTGTGCTAAAAGGTGAAACTCTTGCTGACACGATAAAAGTCGTCGGTGGATACGCAGATGCGATTGTCCTGCGACATCCGAGGGAAGGAGCAGCGCGCATGGCTAGCGAAATATCAAGCGTGCCCATCATTAACGGAGGCGATGGGGCGGGTCATCACCCCACTCAAACTCTTCTCGATCTCTATACAATAAGAAAGGAGAGTCATCTACACGACCTCAACATCGCTTTGCTAGGGGATCTCAAATACGGACGGACTGCCCATTCCCTGGCCTATGCCTTAAATATGTACGATGCGAACATCACACTTGTAGCCCCAGAGGGGCTCCAAATGCCCAAGCACATCGTTAGTACGCTAGATTCCGTCAGATTAACTGAAGACATCGACGAGGTCATTCGCGACGTAGATGTGCTCTATGTCACGCGAATACAAAAAGAACGATTTCCTGATCTAAACGAATATTTGCGCGTCGCCAAAAGCTACAGGATAACGCTGCCAGTTTTGGAGGGAGTGCGCGATAATCTGATTATCATGCATCCGCTGCCGCGCGTAGACGAAATAGCTCAAGAAGTTGATCAAACGAAATACGCGAAGTACTTCAAACAAGCGTTCTATGGGATACCTGTGAGAATGGCGTTGCTTGCGATTCTTTTGAATGGTGCGACATGATTCCAGACAAAGACAAGGAGGAACTGAGAGTCCGATCGATTCGAAACGGTTCTGTCATAGACCATATCACCGCCGGAAACGCCCTTAACGTGCTAAGAATACTCGGCATAACTGGAACTACGACCGCTATCGTTAGTGTGGTCATGAATGTGCCAAGCAAGAGGCTAGCATTCGGACGAAAAGATATCGTCAAGATTGAAGACCGCGAGCTAGTCCCGGCAGAAGTAGACAAAATTGCGCTGATAGCCCCGCAGGCGACCATCAACATCATAAGAGACTACGAAGTGGTACAAAAGAAGTCAGTCGTCTTGCCGGATTTGATAACCCACGTTGTTCGATGCCCAAATCTAAATTGCATTTCAAATAGCGCAGAGCCGATCTATTCTAAGTTTAGAGTTCTCGATTCGTTTGTCCTACGCTGTGGCTACTGCGAAAGCATCATCGATAGCGATATCGCGACATACTTGATTTGAAGCTCTTCCCGCGAATCGCAAGCGCATTTAATTCGATTGCGCGCAGATTGTATACTGCCTTGCGCAAACCTACGAGCGAGCGTAAGCGGATTTGCTCCGCGATCAAGAGCGCAAGGCCTTACCAAACACCTTCAACCTTGAAGACGTCCTCATTGCATTAGTGGGCCTAAGAAAACGCTGCTTACCGATTGAACGGAGTTACTGCATTACATCGGTCAACCGATTTTCCGTGCTGCGAGTCTGATCGCTTCGACCAAGCTATTCTGCGGCATAATAGATGCGACGGGGATCCGCAAGATTTTTTCAACGGTAGGACTGACGATGGGGGCGCAAACCAATGCGAGCGCTCCGTCGCGTTCAGCGTGGATAGCTGCAATCAAAGCTTCCTCAATTGACGTTGCTGGATACTCTCTAATTACAATTTCTTTTCCTTCTATCATCATGGTCCTCTCCGTTATCTTGTCGAGCACAGGTCTTGCAGCGACGACGGCAATAAGATCGCCCTTCTTCGAGGCTCCTTCGAGTCGTCTGACCGCTCGGACGATCTCTCTGAGTGTTTTGAGATTTGGTTCGCGTTCTCCTGAAATAATTTTGTACAGCGTGCTAGATGACACGCCTGATATGTCAGCAAACTTGGTAACCGTATATCCGAGTCCCTTTATCGCTTGCAAAAGAGTACTTTTGAGTTCCTCGTCGGATGAAAACGTTGCCCGAATAAGATCATCTGCAAGCATGGCGATTTATGCAGACAGTTAACTACACCTATTATTTAATGGTTGTTATAGGATAATGAATTGTACAAAACTGGAAAATGAGTCCTTTTTTGCACCAGATTCTGGCACTAGGCTTGGATTAGAGGCTTTCTTTCTGTTTTAGAGAGGTAGAGAACCGTTCGCTCGACCGGTGAGGCGTTGGCACGAGCTCAGGAGTAATAGCCACCGTTAAACTTGTAAACTTGAATTCCTAGTAAAGAATATGGACCGGGAGTTTACCGAGAAACTAACGATTTTCTGGCACGGCGGCGCCATTATGTTGGTCGACCAAACGAAGCTTCCAATCGCCTATAAGCTCATCAAAATTACAACAATCAATCAGCTCATCATCGCAATAAATAAATTAAAAATACGCGGAGCGCCAGCTCTCGGAGCGGCCGGCGCCTACGGCATTGCTCTTGCGGCGCACAACTCGACGGCTCGCACTGTATCTAAGTTAAAGATCCACGTGCATGCGGCAGCTAAATCAATTCTAGAAACACGACCAACTGCCGCCAATCTGTTTTATGGAGTTGATCGCGTTCTGAAAGCGATAGATCTGTGCATCACGTCTGACGAAGTCCGAGAAACGGCGCTCGACGAGGCGATACGCATAGCAGAAGAAGATGTGATCACCAATAAAGCTTTGAGCGTCGTGGGGGCGTCTTTGCTTAAAGATGGTGACGTCGTCATGACCTACTGCAACGCAGGAAGGCTCGCCACCGTAGGCTGGGGGACTGCCTTGGGAATCATTCGCTCGGCAATACAGGAAGGAAAGCGGATCGCCGTATATGCGTGTGAGACAAGACCACTCAACCAGGGCAGCCGCATCACCGCGTTTGAGTTGCTCGAAGACAACATTCCAACCACCTTGATCGCCGACAACATGGCGGCTTGGATGATGAGGCAAGGAAAAATCGACCACGTGATAGTCGGGGCAGACCGGATTACCCGATCGGAAGTCTACAACAAGGTCGGAACGTATATGCTCGCTATCTGCGCCAAGAATCATGGCATACCATTTTACGTTGCCGCGCCTTTGTCAACCTTCGATTTTGAAAGTTCCGTCGTCAAGATTGAGGAGCGCGACGCCAATGAACTCAGGTTCTGGGGTGGGCAACAAATTGCCCCGAGCGCTGTCCAGGTTGAAAACCCCGCGTTCGATGCGACGCCCGTCGAATTCATCACTGGAATAATAACCGAAGAAGGCATCATAGACCCCCAACACGTCTTTCACAGGTCTGATACCCGGAGCTGACCGCGATGGAAAACTTAACAGCGATAAATGTTATATGCCAAGACAAGCCCGGCGTTTTGAGAGATGTTGCCGCGGCAGTTGCCCGTTTTGAAGGTAATATACGATATACCCAGCAGTTTATTCTCACGAAGGGGAAGCACAAGGGCTTGGCTGAAATCTACATGGAGATCGCAAACGTCTCAAGCGTGCCAGACTTGGCTAAAAAGCTTGAGGCCATCTCTGATGTCGACAGCATTTCTTTTCATGAGCCTTTCGAGAAGATTTGGGGATCTAGAATCATTATAATCGGCGGTGGTGCTCAGGTCGCGCAAGTAGCCCTCGGAGCCATTACGGAAGCTGATCGACATAACATACGCGGAGAGCGAATCAGCATTGACACATTGCCAATAGTAGACGAAGACAATATAGCGAAAGCAGTAAATGCGGTATCCAGGACGCATCGCGCAAGCATATTGGTGCTCGCAGGCTCGCTTATGGGAGGAAAAATCGCTGAGGAGGTCAAGAAGCTACAAAAAGAGGGTTTTAAGGTAATTGCCCTGAACATGGCGGGGTCCGTGCCGGAAATCGCGGACCTAGTAGTCACTGATCCTGTGCAGGCGGGAACATTTGCCGTGATGGCAATCGCGAAAACAGCAAGCTTTGACTTAGATCGAGTTTCAGGCAGACGCTTCTAGCCTTTCAAAATCGCCGCAGTTTCACAATGTGGCAGCTACTAAGATCGGCAGCGTGATAGTAGCGTCTGAATACACCGTTACCGTATCAGCATGCTCACCGATCTTCCCCCAAGATTTCGCCTCATCCAAAGTGGCACCGGAGAGCCCCCCCGTCTCAGGGGTATCCATTGTGAGTTGAATGGCGAAATCAAACCCTTTGGGAACAAGAAGCATGGACTGCATAATGAAGTTCTTTGGAACGCCTCCGCCAACAAAAAGCGCTCCTGCTCGTCGTGCTTTGTAGCAGATGTCCATTATTTGCCGAATATCCTTGAACGTGTCGACTTGAAGATCGCGTTTATATCCAAACACCCAACTCTGAAGCCCGATCGATGAGTCAGCGATGGCCGGACAAAACACAGGCACTTCGTTATCTACAGCGGCCCGTAGAATAGAGTTTTTGTCCTCTATGCGTGACCCTATCTCCTGCAAAAAATCGCAAATCGTAAACAGCTTTTGTGGGTGGGAATCGAGAATATCAGCAACTATCGCGTCAAACCTTTCTTCAAACGTTGTGAAATGTTGGTCAGCCAAATAGACGTCATATATCCTATCAATCTTGCAGTTTTTCAGTTCGATGTCGTTCGCAGTGCATTGTCCTTGACAATGCTCGCCTCCGAAAGCTTCGATCATGTCGTGCACAAGATTGGCGCCTGTGGTAACCAGCACATCAATATCGCGGCGCCTGATCATGTCAGCCACAACTTGCCGCATTCCTGCTGGAATCATGGCGCCAGCGAGGCCAAAAAAGCTCGTGACGTCTTCAGCTTGCATTTGTTTGTATATTTTAACAGCCCGAGCTAAGCGACCGGCTCCAAAAGCGCAGGTTTCGTACTGCTTCATTAGGTCCGCTACAGTGATGCCTTTTCCGACCTTTGCGTGTTTGACAGGGTTCACCGAATAGTCTCCGTTTCCCATGGCTTTTCGTAGTCCGTCATTAAGCGAGCAAACAAGAAATCTCGAACAAGTTTCGCGCCGACAAGAGCCGAAATTCCCATATCGTAATCGGGAGTGATTTCAACCATATCGAAACCGACCACGCGAGATGAAATCTCTCTGATCGCCGTTCGCAGTTCCAAAGGTGTCAACCCATAGGGCTCTGGATTTCCGACTCCAGGCGCATACGCCGGGTCTAGGACGTCCACGTCAATTGAGAGATACACCGCCCTGTTTTCGACTGACGGCGCAATATCATTCAAAATTTTCTTGATCCCTACACGTCTAATCCGGTCCATCGTATAAATAGCACTGGTGTCTAGCGCCCTCTCATACTCATCGCGCGCCCCACTGCGGATTCCGATTTGAATCAGCGGAACGTGAAGACCGAATACGTTCCGCGAGACGCACGCGTGTCCGCATTCATTTCCAAGATAATTTTCTTTGAAATCTAGGTGCGCGTCAAAAATAACCGCGATGAGCTCCATCTTGTTCGCAAGTGCCCTGACGCACGGAAATGTGAGTGAGTGCTCACCACCTAACGCTATCGGGACTTTTCCGTCTTCCACTATGCGAGACGTTGTTGCCTCCAGATCGGCAATCATGTCGTCCAGGTTGCCATACTCCGTATCGCCTATATCACATACCAGCGACTCTGAAAGCTCACAATCACACTCAAAGTCGTACGGCTCAAAATTCTGAGAAGCTTTGCGTACAGCTTCAGGCGCCCATCGGGAACCCGATCTAAAAGAGGACGTGCCGTCGAACAAGACGCCGTGAATAACGTATTTGCTGCTTGCGTAATCAGAACCTGAATCGGCAAATATCATGCGTCAAAAAGTCAACTGTTTGGTTGAATCTATTATTTGATATCTAATTTGCGCTTTCCCATCGATTCCAGATACTGGACGTCTTTGCCTGCCTTCAGTTTATCCATATGTTCTGGCGGAATCTCAATCTCAAAAGTCGAATAGTCGTTGAGATCCATGAGCTGCGCAACACTTCCCATAACAGAAAGAACTTGAGCCCCTTTTCTTTCGACAATGGGGACGTAAATCTTGGCGCTAACCGGCTGCACGATCGATCGCTTTTGGCCATCGAAAACTCCGATCGCGTCTATCCTCGCTTTGGCTGATCCGTGCTTACCAGGCTTTGATGTTGCCAAACTAACTATAGTAGAGGGTTCATCGTCAATTATAATATAACGGCCGACTTTCAGCGTCCTTATTTCCGTTTGCTCCTTCATACGGGGTAATAGACAAGCATTAAATATAAATGTATACGCATTAACGTAAAAGGCTTAGCGCCCAGCAACGCACGCTATTCAGGAAAACGACGAGATTTGGGTCAGTAGAAATGCGCATAGGAATCGTCTCTAGATGTGATATTAAAGAAGCAACCGACTTAGCTACTAAAATCGGTCGCCATATAAAAGGCCGTGCTGATGCAATCTATGACGATCAAACTGCTCGCGCACTTGGGCAAGAAGGGGTGGAACTCGAACGCTTCGACGTCGACGTAATAGTGACCGTAGGCGGCGACGGGACGATCCTGCGAGTTCTCCAAAACATTCCACACCCGATTCCAGTGGTCGGCATAAACGTCGGAAAAGTCGGCTTCCTAGCGGAAGTCAGCCCGGAACAGGCGCTCAGCGTCGTTGAAAGCCTACTCAACGGCTTCCGTGTCTCGGCACGCTCGAGACTAGCAGTGTCAGTCAATGGCCGACGCCTGCCGTCCGCTACCAACGAGGCGGTAATCGTCACTTCACGGCCGGCAAAAATACTTGAGTGCAGCATGAAGGTGGATGATCATATTCTTGATGTGCTGCGTGCAGATGGCGTTATCGTCGCTACGCCTACTGGGTCAACCGCGTACGCAATGAGCGCTGGCGGTCCGATCGTGGATCCACGAGTAGATGCATTCCTTATTGTCCCTCTTGCGCCCTATAGGCTTTCCGTCCGTCCTTGGGTCGTGTACGGTGAGAGCACCGTAGTCATCAAAATAGAGGAAAAGGACGCTGCTATCGTCATTGACGGGCAATACAATGAAACCGTTCACAAAGGCGATGAGATCCGCTTTGACAAAGATGATCAGAAATCGCTGTTTGTTCTTGTCGAAAAGAGTTTTTTTGAAAAAGTCTTAACGAAGCTGAGATAAGGCGTCGCCACCAGTGCTTTAGTTGTTGGCGTTAGGAAGAGCTGCTTTCGTGCTTATCAGGGGTAGAACTCAACAAGTTCTGAGCTGTTTTCCAAGAACGTCTCGTTCCAGGTGGCAGATCACCTCGTGCATCCAACCACTTTTTCAAAAAAGCAATCGTGGTAGCGTCTGACGGATAACCACTGCCAATAGTGGCACCGAGAGAGCGTTCGAGGGCTCTTATGCTGTTATCTCTGCTTACTTTGGCGATGATTGACGCAGCCGACACAATAGCGTAATTTGTATCTGCCTTGTGCTCAGCGATTACCTTGTTTATCCCGCTCGCTTCCTTCACGCGCTCAGAGAACCGCGATGCATTTACGTCAGCAGCATCAACAAATGCTACATCGGGCCTTAAATATCGCAAGGCTTGAGCATGGCCTTTCACGAGGATTTCGTTGACAGTAAACACTGTTCTTAGTTCATCTATTTGTTGAGCAGTAATCTCTTGCAATTGCACGGCGCATACCTTTTCGATCCGTTTCGACAGAAATTCGCGCCGCTTTGGGCTCAACGCTTTTGAGTCTTTAAGCCCCATCCTCTCCAAGTACTTTAGTCCCGAAGAGTCAATACAAACTCCTGCAACGAAAAGAGATCCCAGTACAGCTCCTTTGCCTGCTTCATCCACACCAGCAAGCTTCATGTCGCTCAAATTGCCTCAAAACAAATGACGCACTCCAGCGAGCAGTCGCGGATTGCGGGAGATAATGCGCCTCACTATTCCTGCAACGCTCATCTCGTCGAGCGGCAGCCCTTCCAGTGAGCGGACGAGCTTGTTCAACTCGTCATCGGACAGATTAACAAAGATGTCCTTTATTTTATAATTTCGTTCGAGCTTCTTCCCGAAAGACGCGCGCCAAGCCGCTTCATATCGCGTCAAAACCTTAGCAGACGGATCTTCCGCTCGAATAGCTTCCTTGGCAACCTCGCCTGCTAGTCTGCCCCCCTCTAAGGCGTTAATTATGCCGCCGCCAGTTATAGGATCAGTGTGATGCGCAGCATCACCGACTAGCATAATGCCGTCTCCTGCGGTTTTACGGACGGCGTTGCTGACGGGGACTCCTCCAACGTTCAATTCAACTGGCTGGCCGCTGGGGTAATGCTTGTCCACAAACGCGTCTAGATAGTCGATTGGATGCTTGCCGTCCAGTTTGCTCGCTTGGACACCAAGCCCGATATTTGCTGCTTGTGGTCCCTTTGGGAATGCCCAAGCGTAGCCCCCCGGAGCTGCTGAACCGAGATAAAAATCGCAGCAGTCGTCCAGCAAATCGACGTTGGCCATGAGGTACTGAGCGCAGCTTTCGAGGTCTTTCGGTCGAAGAGTAGTGTTAATGCCGGCCCAGCGGCCGACTTGTGACTCGATGCCATCGGCCGCGATGACAACAGATGCACGGATTTCAAGGGATTCGCCTAAATGCCGAGCCTCGATGCCACGTATGAACCCATTTTCTGTGATGACCCCCGTCGCGCGCGTCCTGACTACCACATCTGCTCCTGCGCGAGCTGCGCGCTTCGCAAGGTCTCGATCAAAAATCTTACGCTCGAGCACATAGCCTACCTCAGGACCCGCAAGTTCTTCTGAAACGTCCAATCTCGTTCCATCAGGCGCAAATATGCGGGCGCTGGCTACTTTGTTCGCGATCCACCTTTTCTGGGGTCGTAGAAACTTCGAGAGCCCCACTTTTGATATGCCTTCAGCGCAACGAACGGGATCGCCGATTTCTTGGCGCTTTTCAATTAAAAGAACGTCACATTCGGGTGCGGCTGTCGCCGCAGCGAAAGCTCCTGCAGGTCCCGCGCCCACTACTATGATATCGTATTCGCTTTTCACACTCACGCCCCCCTGTTCAGGAAACGAAGAGCGCGCCGACGGGGCATATTGCGATGCACGTTTCGCACGCCGTACAACTTTCTGCAATTTCGAGGCATGACTCGATGAGCGTTATTGAATTAGTCGGGCAAACTGATACACAGGCGCCACAGTGTCCACATTTCTCAATATTGACTTGAATCACGATTAACCTCCCTCTAGCTCCATTGACGAGCAAAGGGTCCGTAGCAAGAAGCGCAGAACGTTTCGACGCTTTACAGGCGAAATTCTTAACGTATGTAACGGAGATCCTCCTCGCTCGCCACTTCGTGCATCCCCGTTTGCTCCATTTCCCTGAGCCGAGCAACAATTTTTTCCATGTCTTTTGCGCGGTCTTCCAGCGCTCGCATGTTAATGTCAGTTTTCAACGCCTTACATAGGACTCTCAATACAGCCTGGGCGCTCTTTGGATCGACCAAGTAACCAGATGTTTCGCCCATCAAACAGATCCCGTCAATGCCCATAAGGCCGCCAAGCCCCAGCAACAATCCAGAAGCGCCTACGATGCCCCCTCCTGGCTCGTTCTCTTTGAAAACCACGCCGTATCGTTTCATTTCTTCAACCAGCGCCAAGTTGTTCACAGCCCCCAAGACCGCAGGTTTCTCTACAAGCTGTCCGAGACCGTAGCCGCCAAGTGTGTAGATCCTTTGCACGCCCTTTTCTTTGGCTAGTTCCAGGTACGCACTAGTCAGCTCGTAGTGCCCTTCGTTTGTCGCGCTTTGATGATCACCGATGAGGATCAGCAGATCCTGCTTGCCGCTGTTGACTGCATATAATTCGCTTCTGACCATTCTGACTGAGCCATCAGCAAGCACGATCACCTGCGGGGGAAAATGCGAGGAGTACACTTCGACGATTTTTTTCGCGCCAAGTTCGTCAATCATATGCTCAGCTACAAGCTTTCCCACATGTCCAATTCCTGGCAATCCTTCTACCAGAATCGGTTTTTTCAATTTCACGTCTGTGATTTGCTTGACTTCTATTCGCTCCATCTAGATCCCACTTGTTAAAAAATTCTTAAAGCTTTAAGCTCTCACTTTGATCGTGCAGTTGTCTCGCGCTTGAGCATTCTCCGATACCTGCCGTATCGATCCTCCGGTGAGAATCTCGCTGGGCGCGCCGCCACAGTCGGTTGTCCGCACGTCCGGCATTTTTCCTCTAACGTGTAGCCGTGACATTTTCGAAGCTTCATCTTTGGCTTGGTGAGATGGTTAGACTATATTATGATGATTGAAGTTCTCTATGAAACTTTCCCGTGCCGCCGGCCTTCATTACCACGTCCATAGCTGCGTTAGCCGCCTTTTTCATCGCGTTTTCAGCGATCTTGTAATCGAGGGCGACTATCCTTATGCGGTAACGAGGCGCCCCGATGTAACTCACGTCAAAGCGAATGTCATCATCTTCGGACTTCATGGCGGCTTTCAGCGCACGTTTGATAACGTCTATCCCGTTCGGTTGAGGACACGTCAAATCTACGTAGCCTGTGATGTACACGTAAGGTATTTTTACGTTCTCCTTAGCAACGAGCGCAATTTGAGCGGCAACCTCGGGCTGAAGTCCCTTGAGAGCTTCTGGGCCCCGCAAGGCTGCGTCCTCAAAGACATAGTAAAGACCGTCAAATTTGTCAGCGAGTTGATCATAGAGCGCATCTTTGTCCTCCCCCGTAGCGTCGGCTACAAATTCTAGCCACTTTTCGGCTTTTTGCTCGCTCTTCCATTCCTGAATTTTGGAGCGTCTCTGATGCTCATTAACGTCCTTGAACGAGAGATCTATGTGGCTGCGACTCGGATCAACGTTCAGGACCTTGCATACGATCTTTTGACCTTCCCTTACGTGATCTCTTATGTACTTTACCCACCCAGACGCAACTTCGGAGATGTGAATTAGCCCCTCCTTCTTGTCGTACTCGTCGAGTTGGACAAATGCTCCAAAGTCGACTACCTTAACCACTGTACAAACGACCAAGTCTCCGATCTCTGGCCAAGCTTTTCTCATAAGACCTCAAGTATTTGTGTCCTTATCTCTGCCCTCCCGCCGCGCGGCTCAACAAGAGTTCTCCCACAGACTATGCAGTTTACTACCGAAGACGCATTGCCAAAAACAATC
>JACWML010000084.1 GCA_015661395.1 Methanomicrobia archaeon
GCCATAGCTCTTTGTGTCTTCATAATTAGCTACGCCCTATTGGCTTCTGAGCGAATAAATCGGACCGTCGTGGTTGCGCTTGCCTTCCTGGTTGTTGTCAGGTCTCGCAGCGCAGCCACGCAAAAAAGTGCTGACAGAAATCCAGAAAGCGCTACGTTGGACGCTGAATCCTCCGCCTTCACACGGCGGAGGTCGCCGGTTCGAATCCGGCCGAGCCCATCGTTCTTTTGTCAATGGGACGCGCTAGAGACGTCTAATAACGCTTTCTCGACTGCGAGGATTATGGCGAGAAACAAGCAGCGTGCGTAGTTTAGTTTTTGCAGTCCTCAAAGCTCTAAAAACTGCGGCGCGAGGCCGAATGGAAAATTACAAGAGCAAGGCTGAATACAGCCTCAGGTGCTGATTAGATGTCCGATATCAATTCCGAGCTTCAGGCCTTATTGACCAACAGACAAGAAATAGAATCTCTGATGCTTCTTGAGAAAGAGAGGCGAGGTGTAGACAAGAATCACCTGCTTTTTGTCGGAATGGCTAATATTGCCAATTATTGGTGGTGTGCAATGCGAAGCGTTCTTGAAACCAAGAGAGACGAGTTAACGTTCTTTGTGCCTTACCTCACTGATAGGCTCTCCTATGCGCACAAACTCGGAATTATCGATCACTTACCTACGAATTCGGAAAAACTCCTAGACATCGGAGATGATATTTCGTGGAATGATATCGTGCAGCTGCTGAGGGAAAGAAAAGCGGATCGAATCGCTTTCGCAAGTCTGTCATCATTCGATGAAGATGGCAACAAGGTTACCTATATCAATCCTGATTTACCAGAGCAGTTGCGCACCCAAGAACGAATGCGACTCGAAAGCCAAGGAATCAGCATCGGCAATATTGACGACACGCCCCCCTTGTTGCGAGGTAAAATTCTTGAAGGTACGCGCAGCGAGTGTTACCCGACTATCCGCTGGAACTTCGAATATCCCCCCTATGTCATTGTAGGAGTCCCTGACGGCATCGCAGACGTATTTGTCTATGAGTTCAAAACGACGCAAAGTCAATTCTTGAAGCGCTTCGTAAAACCTGTGGCACAAGCGCAGGCTGACCTGTATGGTTACTTTTTTAGAAGGGACAAGAAGCGCTATCAAATCTATGTGATGGAAGATGAAGAGACGGAAACATTCGAATCAGACATCGACAAGTCACTTGTTGAGCAAACCTTGCGTGACTTCGAAAGGGTTGATTCAGGATGGATACCGCCGCTGCCAGTTGCTTGGAAGTGCAAGAAATGTGATGATGCCTTGAGCCAGGTTTGCGAGAAGAGGATCCCAAAGAAGGAAGAAATAAGAAAAAAGCAAAAGGAAGAAAAAAGGAAAGCGAAAACGGAGGATCCTTTATCAAAACGGGCTGGGAAAAGGAGAGTGAAAAGGGAGGATGGGTTACCTGATTTTGATTCGCAGGAAGATCTAATCGCATTTGCGGCTTTGGTCAAAAAGCTCGATGACCAACGCATCGCGAATTGCCGTCACAAGCTCGGCCTCAACAAAACATGCCCTTACTGTGACGTATGCCCATACTTAGACCCAGAGTGGTGAAACACGCCACATAGGTGCTTGCTAAGGATTTAGCCCCAACAAGCACGGGCGAAGATGAAGCATGCCAACCTCGTTATACTCCTATATCGTAGCTAGCGACAGCGGCTTTGCTCCAAACCCTTTCGGCGAGTATTGCACGCTCGCGTGCTGCAAACCGCAGATTCGAAGACACGCTAGTGTCGGAGATTGGGTAGTAGGAAGCGGTTCCAAACGCACGGTTGGCAACGAAAAAATGGTCTACGCAATGCGGATCACCGAAAAGCTCTCGTTTGATGAGTACGCTAATGATCCGCGCATTCGTTACAAGATTCCTTCGCACGCGATTATTCAAGAACGCGGTGATAATATCTATTTCAGAGACACCAACGGAGACTGGAAACAGAGATCCTCCTTGAGGATCAAGATACGCGACTTTTTCTCGACTTTGGCCTGAGCTTCAGTCTCGCCAACCAGTATTTTGACGAGTTTATGCAGCCCCGTAAGTGCAACGGTATCCTCGATCTGCTTGAGTTTGGCTTACTTCCTGATTTAAAAGGACTATATCGCTGTGATTATCTTTCTCATTGCAACTTGTCACCTGACCCGGAGCCGAGCTTCGACGGCGTCCTCCTGAGCCACGCACATATGGATCACTGCTCATACATCCACTACCTCAGGGACGACATTCCGCTGTTCTGTACGCAGGGTGCGAAAGACATAATGCAAGCTCTGGATGAGACGGGTTCGACTGGGACTTGCGAATTAATCTCGCTGAAGGAGTCATTTCAAACTTATGTAAACAGCAAGGGCGGAGAGTCAAAGCTGTATGGCGAGAAGGCGAAAAAACCGCGACAGTACAACATCGTCGAGAACCACTTCACGGTTGGAGGGCTCGATGGAGAAGCCCTGCCTGTTAGTCATTCACTCGAAGGCGCCACTGCCTACATTTTGCACACGAGTACTGGGCCTGTCGTATATACCGGCGACTTTCGGTTCCACGGCTACAAGGGAGACGAGACGAGACGATTTATCGAACGGGCCGCAGAAGTGGATCCAGTTGCTATGATCTGTGAGGGTACGCGCGTCAATTCAACGCAAGTAGACAGCGAAGAACACGTCAAGGAAGTTGCCAAAGAGCGCGTCGAAAAGACTAACGGTCTCGTTGTTGTGAATTTCCCCGTGAGAGACACAGACCGCATGCAGAGCTTCTATCAGGTCGCACAACAAACCGATAGGGCCTTAGTCATCAACCTCAAGCAAGCGTACCTGCTCGAACTCTTCAGGGATTCCGGCATTGACACTCCTAGAATCGACGACGATCACATCCGAGTGTACATTCCTCGAAAAACGTGGGGCGTGTACAAGGATGACCGGTTCTCAGAGAAGATTCAGCTGCAGGATTATGACTATTGGGAGCGTGAGTTCCTCGATCACGACAACGCCGTGACAGCCAAAAATATCAGCGAGAATCAGGATCAATACATCTTTCGATGTGATTTCTTCGAACTCAAAGAGCTGATCGACGTCAAGCCCGAGGCAGGCAGTAGTTACATTCGGAGCGTGTGTGAACCGTTCGATCTGGAGATGGAGTTAGACTTGAAGAAAGTAGAGAACTGGTTGGCACATTTCGGCCTATATCCTTATACACACATACATGCGTCGGGTCACTTGAACTATGATGAGATAAAAGACGTGGTACAGACTGTGCAGCCGGATGCACTGATTCCGGTTCACACGCAGCACCCGGAAGTCTTCAAAAACTTGCACGATAATGTCATTTTTCCAGAAAGAGGAATCAGTTTTGAGATATGAAGGTTAAGCACGTGCCTGAAATATGGGCGACGCTCTCAACTAGAAAAACACAGTGGCTTCCAAAAAGTGATTCTCATGCCTCTTTTTAGTCTCGATAACGAAAGGAAAGCGTCTCAAATCCACACGAAAGAGTTCTCTAAGGAGAAGGATTTCCAAAAACTGTGCGAGGCGAACTTAGAAACGTTGTTTAGTATCCGATTTATTGCGAGTGAGTTTAATACGGGCGCGAAGCATGCTGGTAGAATCGACACGTTGGGATTAGACGAAAATGGATACCCTGTAATCATTGAGTACAAGAAAACGGGAAGTCAGAGCATCATCAGCCAAGGATTATACTATTTGAACTGGCTTAACGACCATAGAGGTGACTTCCAAGTGGCTGCGCAGGGGGCGCTGGGAAG
>JACWML010000085.1 GCA_015661395.1 Methanomicrobia archaeon
CACTATGATGGCCTTCAACAAGTTCGCCAATGGCAAGGTCGTGGAGAGAGGGCGCATCATTAATGTGTTTGGTCTGGTGCGACAAATCCAGAGCTAACAAAAAAAAGTTTGTGCAGCGCGATGGAAGACGGGTCGAATTTTGTTTGGACAATCCCGACAGCGTGCCCAACTTGACATGCGGTTCAATTAAGGGCAACTCTAGCAGCATTAGAGGATTTAGGTGACCAACCGAAAATACGAGATGGGTTCAGTCGTCTCTAAGGACGGGACTGCGATCGGGTATCGCCAGATGGGCGATGGCCCGGGCGTTATTCTTTTTCACGGAGGCGCCAATGCCTCACAGAGTTATTCGAAGCTCGGCGCTGCTCTATCGGATGCGTTCACCGTGTATATTCCTGATAGGCGCGGCCGCGGTCTGAGCGGGCCATTTGGTGGCAATTATAGCATGCGCAGAGAAGTTGAAGACGCGGATACGCTTCTAACCGAGACTGGGGCGCACAACGTCTTCGGGCTGAGCTCTGGCGGCCTCATCGCATTGCAAGCCGCGCTCGAGCTGCCGTCTGTCCACAAAGCCGTCATAAACGAGCCGCCGCTTGACGTCGATAACTCAATAATGACGATGCTGCAGTCGTTCATGCCGCGGTTCGACCGGGAGATCGGCGAGGGCAAGGTAGCCGAGGCGACCGTCACCCTCTTGAAAGATTTTGGGGCCCTGTTTTTACCCGGGTCACTACAACCTGTGGTCAATATCGCCCCGCGCTCTGTGCTCGTATGGCTTTTCAGGCAAATCCTGCGGCGCGATGCAGAGAGCGTCAAGGGCGACGATGTGCCGCTCCAAGAGCTCATCCCGACATTCCACTTTGATTATCAGCTCGTGGTTGAAATGCAGGGGACTCTTGAGTCTTTCGAGGCCGTACCCGCTGACGTGTTGTTACTCGGCGCCAGCAAAAGCCCAGCCTTTTTAAGGAACACGCTGGACGCATTGGAAGATGTTATTCCACATGTCCATCGCATTGAGTTGCAAGGTCTTAGCCACGGGGCAGCGCTTGACGGTGGCAAACCAGATGCTGTCGCACACGAACTGCGACGATTTTTTCTGCAGCCTGAAATCCATAACCAAAACTAGCAGATGCGAAATAAAGCGTCATGACCGGAAGGCTTGCTACGAAAGCCGGACAACGACTAGGAGCGATCTTGGGCAACAACCATTCTGCGTGCGACCAGAAGCGAGTGAGCCTAGTTGCCTACGTGTCTTTAGCTACAACATAATGAGGGTGTTGTTTGTCGCCCAAGCAGCAGACAGCGGCAGGAGGACGCGTAGGGCGATTATTATTTTCAAAAAAGAATAAAAATTATTCTAACGGCAGGCCCGTCGAGCAAACTGGCGCAACTTTTGCTGCACTCTCCGTGACTCTGAACCTCACCATTTCTTTCACAGTTTTTGACGGAATAGGCCAATCCATTGGAAATTGAACCGTGCCTTTAGATTGCTTGTAAATAGACAACTTCTCCTTGAAAGCAAGGATGACGGAAGAGGGTACATAGAACCCTATATGTTTATTATAGGCGGCGAAATGCACCAAGTTGCCGTTGAGCTTGAAGGTAGGCATCCCATAACTAATACTCTCTTCAGCTTCAGGCGCTGCTTCTTTGATAGCACTTCTCAGCTCCCTGAGTTTGTGCTGAACATTCTGAGGAAACGTCGCGATATAATCGTCGATATTTTTTGACTGACTTCTTGACCTCTCACTTACCATATTGATGTCCAAAACTGATCGACTATTAATTCAGTTTAGCAGACGCCAACAGCAAGTTTGCACATGTTTCCTTCAGTTCTTCAAGAGAATGCTGCGGCCGCGTTAGGAGCCTTTTCTGGTACCTGCTGCGTAATATCCCAATATTCGACAATCTTGTCCGCGTTAAAGCGGAAAAGATGAACTTGCCTCAACCCTCCGTCGCGAGGATCGGGGCTGGAGAGCTGAGTGTGCACTGCAACAAGGTCTCCCTCAGCTAGCACATTCCTCACGATAAGCTTAAAATCGGCACTCGATCCTTTAATTATACCTTCTGCTCCTTTCTTCTGCACCTCTATCACCGCATCGACCAACTCATTCATTCCGCCGGTAACGTACGGATTATGAGTCTTACAAGCAAGGGCAAAGAAACGCAGGCCTTCCTTTGGTCTGCCTGCGCCAATCAAATTTAGGAATTTGACTGAGATGTGTTTTCGCGTTTCCGCGCTTTTTTCTGAACTCTCGGAAGGCTTTAAATCAGACATTTTTTCACCAAATATGCGCGGCATTTGCCGATTAAACCTGCTTGCACGCACGCCACCTATGTTGCTATCTCACAGACATGTCCGGCTGGATAATGCCAAACAGGTTTCCTTCCGTGTCCGTGCAGTAGGCAATAACCCGATGCCCGGAATAGCTTGTTTTGGCTGCGCAACGGAGCCCCCTGCCGCCACAATCTGTTCAAGTGAGTCCTCTACGGATTCAACGGCGATTGTATCTGTCGTGACTTGCTGTGCCACCCGGCGCGGCAAGATCGCTCCGTTAATTCCCGGTTTGTCGTCTGGGCCTGTGGTAACCTGCCAGTAATCGAAAGGCCCCTCCCACTTGACGATCGTCCACCCAAAAACTTTTTCATAAAACGCTATCGCGCGCTTCGGATCATCCGCAGGCAGCTCGAACCACATCACTCTTCCTCGTGGCATTAATGTCCTCCTTTAAGCTTTTTGCAAGTTTTTGCGACACCGATACTTATACTCGTGGGCTGGAATTGCCCAGCCGACGAGATCAGATAACAACGGCACGCTTTGTGAAACACTTTTTGTCAGTATCTCCTTATCACAATGCGGTTAATCACAACGATTAAGTCTCGAGCATTGACTTCGTCCAGCATTATGTCAGCCACCCATAACTGCCGAGATCGTTTTGTTATGCATGCGTTGCCAAAACACGAGTTATTGGAAACGCATCACACCAAAATCTCTCTGCACCACGCTAAAGCAGATTACAGCTATCCAACGATTCGGCTGCCACATACTTTCTCTGCTCTTGCCGGGCTTCCAACTAAAATCTATCAGACCATTCACGGCGGAGCATTAGCCTTTCTCGTTGTCATTGCGCCCAAAGAACACGCTGCAGAGAGCTCCGAATCGTCCGTCTTGACATAGCGACACTCTGCGCAAGACAACTAAGTAACAATCGCCTACATTAGGCGTAGGGCTTTCTTAATTCTAGCTGAAAAAATGCGTGCTTTGATCAGAGAGAGCTGAACGACTGCCAGAGCTTTTTTCGCGGTTAAGCGTTGAGCGCATTATTCGCAGTAGTGGCAGTAAAAAGAGGCCAAATTTGTCGCAACAAGCACACTGAAGGGGTATTTTCTAATACATTAAAGTGCCTTGTAAGTTTCTGGAGATCGATGATCATGGCGGATCAACTACCCGCAAAAAGTCTCGATATCGTTGGATTATACTGTCCTGTCCCGCTGTTTAAAACACGGGAGGGCATCGATAGTATCAAAGTTGGTGAAGTGCTTGAGGTGATCGCAGACGATCCAGCTGCGGAGGAAGATATCACGCGGTTTGTGAAGCGGACCGGTCATGAACTGGTGAAATTCGAGAACAATGAAGGAGTTTTGCGTTTCTTAATCAGGAAAAAAAAGTAGAGGTGAGATGATTATGACAAATGAAAAGATGTTGCTATACGTGCAGACAAGCGACAATCCAGAGCGCCAGTATTCCCCACTTGTGCTTGCCCAAACGGCGAAGG
>JACWML010000030.1 GCA_015661395.1 Methanomicrobia archaeon
TGTATGAGGAGCGCCACTGATGTCGTTACGACTGCAACCCAGGGCCCTAATATGATTGCTACCAACCCGCTGCCTACCGCGTGCCCGGTGCTCCCTCCTGGTATGGGCACGTTGAACATCATGATGACAAATGAGAAAGCAGCGGCTAGCGCCAGATATGGCACTTGTTTGGACTTGAGGTTTTTAC
The DNA here is from genome assembly GCA_015661395.1 of Methanomicrobia archaeon. Lineage (GTDB taxonomy): Archaea > Halobacteriota > Bog-38 > Methanoflorentales > Methanoflorentaceae > Methanoflorens. The sequence continues at coordinate 188 of JACWML010000030.1, forward strand.
GCAGCCATCTTCCGGCATAAAGCCAGATCGGGATCATAATAATATACATTGCCACGTATGTTAATGGTCCTAAATACCCGTCTGGTATGTGCATGTTATTATTAGACTGACTGCGAGTAGTTATAAAAAACTATCGATTAGTAACACTAAAAACATACATTTATCAGAAAAGTAATAACGCAATGCAGCAAAAGAACTTCACGCCGACACGCTGATCGAGAAAGATGTGGGTCATATCAGCCTTTAGCGACGAATTTAAATGCCGTAACGGGCACTAAAAACGGTGGACCAAATTCACAAAAATAGAGCAGGCGTATTTTGAGACGAGATGTCAACACACGCTAAAAGCGGCCACAGGTCCAATCTGCAATCAGACGTTACCGCGTTGTTGATGCCACTTGTCAACGTCATCGCTTCCATAATGAGCCTTCAATGCATCTTTTACTCCTAATCGAACGAGTTTTGCCACCATGCTTCCAAAGGGGGTGGCAGGTCCGCTGTACAAAATCGGCTCATCTTCGCGACTGTTTTCATATGCGACCACGACCGCGTCGCTCGTCGTGCCTGTGAAATGCAGTCCCTTATCGAAAAGAGCGCGCGCCTTCGCTTCCGTGGCGGTAATTATCGTCCCGGCGATCGCCCCTTCGCTCAGCGTTGTAGAGGATATGACGATTATGTTGATTGTGCCAAAAGACGACGGATTGAACCCCGCAGTTACAAACACCGTGACGCACGCATCGTTTAGAATCTGCACGTTTTTCATTTCAACTGCGGTAAGAAGCGCGATGCAGCCTCCATCGAGCTTCACCGATGCGGCTATCTCCTCAATATAGCTCTTCGGATCGTGGTGAGAGAAATCGTGGGGAACCTGGATGTTTAGAATGTTTTTTGTCGCTCTTCTGCCGCCATCAACGCCAGTGCTTAGGGCTTCAAAGTTGCCCTTCAGAACTAAGACCCGATCTACTATCTCATATTCCACGGCTGTTCACCTTCAAGGGTTAAGCGTCGAAACGCCGCTATCCGATGTGGGACTCAACATATGCTAGGAGCGTCGTGAGCTCTGCGAAAACGGGGCTGTTGCTTCGTAAGTCCCCATATATTCGTTGCGCAACACCATGCGTAAAATCGCGGCTTTCTATCGGCGTCTCTTCCACTATCACGAGTTTGTCTGCTGCGAGTTCAGCTGCTTCGAGGTTCTTTAGGTTCGCCGGCCCGAAGCAGATGTTAGGCAGTACTACGATGGCTGCTTCCTGAATAAGTTGCAGGTTACGGCTGTGCACCTCGCTTGAAATGGGTGAAAACGGTGCTTCGACGGCGCACTCAATGCTAAAGTACTGCGCTACCTCGTAATCGGTGTCGAGTGTATTCACCACGCCCGCGGAGACGCTCAGGCCCCGTTGTACAAGCGCGTGGATGACAGGTGCCCCCTTGCCTCCGCCAGGAATGACGTGCACCTTTGCAGAGCTGCGCTCTCCAGGTGTGTGCCGCGGGAGAAGTGTAATTGAAAAAGCGTTCGTAATCGGGTGTTTTCTCACGAATGCTGAGACGCCAAACGCTTCTGCGATGTGCTCTTGAGTTAATACCTCTTCGACGGTGCCATCAGCGATGATCTCTCCACGTTTTAACAGCAGCAATCGATCACAGTACTGAGCGGCGAGATTGAGATCATGAATCGCGGCGATAACCGCAATGCCAGAAGCCGCAAGGCGCCTCACAAGATCAAAGATCTCAATCTTGATCCCAATGTCGAGCTGTGACGTCGCCTCGTCAAGAAGGAGGATCTTGGGCTCTTGGGCCAACGCGCGGGCAATGATAACGCGCTGTTGCTCCCCACCTGAGAGCTCGTTAATCTTGCGATCGGCAAACCGAGCGACATCGGTCATCTCTAAGGCTTTTTGCACCACGTCAAAATCGTGCGTCGATTCAGTTCCGAGGAAGTTGATATGGGGGCTCCTGCCCATAAGCACGACCTCCTCGACTGTAAAATCAAAAAAAAACGTGTCGGTACTCTGGGGCACGACCGCCATTTGTTGCGCGAGTCGTTTCGGCTTAATGCGGTAAACATCTACATCATCGAGCGTTATGATACCAACTTGTGGCCTCAGCACCCCGCTGATTGCTTTAAGGAGCGTCGTCTTTCCTGACCCGTTAGGGCCGACGAGACCGATCACCTCGCCGGGCTGGACCGTCAGATACGCGCTATTGAGCGCTTGTGTCTGAAGGTAATAGCAATCAACGCCATCAACCTGCACACGTCCAGGTCCTTGGGTTTCAGAGCTACGTTCTTTACCGAGTAGACGCATCGCCGTTTCCTCGTCCGTTGTATGTGCGGCAGCACCTAAAAGATGTTTTTCCTCCTGCTCCTGACCAGATACATAAAAAACGGGGCACCAAGCAACGCAGTGATAATGCCAACGGGCATTTCCTCACCAGGTATAGCGGACCGTGCGACAATGTCGGCCCAGATGAGCAAAATACCGCCGAAGAGCGCGGAAGCGGGAATGAGCGCTCTATGATCCGGACCTGTAAACGTCCGCACCACGTGGGGCACGATGAGCCCGACAAACCCGATGATGCCGCAGAAAGCGACAGCTACCCCCACTATGAACGAAACGGTTACCAAGAGGATCTTTTTGAGACTCTCCACGCTTACGCCCAGGTGCTGCGCTGATTCTTCCCCAGACAGCATCAGATTTAAATCGCGCGCGTATGCGTAGAGGATGATCGTCGCGACGAGAATCACGGGGAACGTTATTTCCACGTACTGCCAGGTGCTCGCCCACAGCCCCCCCATGAGCCAAAAAACGAGTGCTGTCAGATTTTGACCCGCGACGAACATTAGGTATGAGATCAATGCTGAAAAGAAGGTTCCGATCGCGATGCCCGAAAGCAGCAGCAGCGTGACTGAGCTTCTCGGGCCGATCATGGACAGCGCGTATACCGTAAAAGTAGCGATTACGGCCCCCGCGAATGCCGCGACCGGGATGTAGATCGCACCCACCACCCCAAGTGAGATGATGAGGGCGGCACCAAACCCAGCACCGCTTGACGCCCCAAGCACATAAGGGTCCGCCAACGGGTTTTTAAAAAGGGCCTGCATAGCGACGCCTGCGACGGCGAGACCGGCCCCCACGAGGAGCGCCATGAAGGTTCGGGGGAGGCGTATCTGAAATATGATGATTGCCTCAGCTTCAGACCACGTGTGGTTTGTGGGGACGACCAAATTTAAGAGCATTGCCGCTATCTTTTGCGGAGCTATCCATACCTGGCCAATGGCAATGCTCATCACGACTGTCACGAGTAGAGCAGCTGCAAGCACGGGGAGCGTCGCGTTTCGTTTCATGCGGGAGTGCAATCGCCTCTCTCTCATGCTGGACTTTGCGCGCGTGTAAACAACTATGATGCTGGCTCGCGAAGAATTGCGGCCATCCACTCCAGTACATCGAAGGCGCGTAGCCCAGCAAGGGATATGATGTCGCTGTTCACGATGTAAACCTTGCCGTCTTTGACGGTATCCACCGTAAAGGCTGACTTGAGCTGTTGAAGTACTTCGCAACTAAATGCGAGAACCTAAACCATAAGCACTTTCATTTACGTGGTTTATTTTCACGCGAAGGACGTGCTCGAGTTACCCCGGGGCGGGGGTGGGTGTTGGCGTAGCAATTAAGTCCGTCGACGCGTTGGCCGGCACCGATGCTGGCTCGCGAAGAATTGCGGCCATCCAGTCCAGTACATCGAAGGCGCGTGGCCCAGGATGGGATATGATGTCGCTGTTCACGATGTAAACCTTGCCGTTCTTGATGGCATCGAGGTTAGAGAGGGTCGGGTCTGACTTGACCTGTTGAATTAGCGTACTATTCATCCCACCGTTGCAGATAATTATCTGAGGGTTGAGAGCAATTATCGATTCCTTGCTCATGGTAGGATACCCAGTTAGGTTTGCCTCCGCCGCGAGGTTTACGCCCCCTGCAGTAGTGATAATACTATTCTCAAAGGTGTCGTTGCCCGCCGTATATGCTGGGTTCCAGTAGACGAGATAGAGCACGCTCGGGTGTGAAGCAATAGGGAGGTTTTCCACGTTCACCATTCTTTGCGTCAAATTCGCAACAAGTCCACTGCTGTTTCCAGTACTACCAGTCACGGTGCCGATCAATGAGAGGTCGTTCAGTATGCCGTTTAGGCTTGTTGGGTTGAGGACGACCGTTGGTATCCCATCAGCAGCAAGCGTCGGGATCACGGACGCGCTCAGGTTACTTGCAAAGACCATATCAGGCTTGACGGAAACGATCTTCTCAACGCTAGGCGTGCTGAATCCGCCTACTGTTGTGATATTGAGAGCTGCTGGTGGATAGTCGCTATAGCTGTCGACGCCAACCACCTTGTTGCCCAGTCCGAGGGCGAACAAGTCTTCCGTAATGGAAGGAGCGAGTGAAACAATACGATTAGGTGTTTGAGCGATGGTGACGTTTCTTCCGGCATCATCGGTAACCGCGATGCCGCCCGATTGGTTTGACGACTGTGTGCACCCGGCCCCCAACGTAGCGAGGACAACAGCGCAGATCACGACGCACGCCACTTTTTTTTGTGTTATGTTCATGCTAATGCCCCAAAGACGACAAGAACGAATCTTGAGGCGAATTCGAGTACACGGACGGCCACAGTGTCCTGCGGTACGGGGCACGAGCCGGTGATAGGCAGACGGAAGTATCACCACCTCGTGAAATCGGCGCTCATTCGTGCGAGCATGCACCGGGAGGAGTGATGGATCCGCTCGAAGCTTGATTTTGACATCAACCGCGTCAACCCCACGACGGGGACACAACCGTCCGCCATACCGTTGTCGAAGCCGCCTCTAGATCCCATCGGTTAAGTGTACCTTATCCTATATCAATTTATCTTGATGATTATCAGTTTTACTTGATAAATCAAGAAGCAAGCGGCCGTAAGCAGTGCTGTGATTCCTCGCGCAGAAGCGCCAAAGTTTGTTGTGTAGTTTGCGTACTCTTCCTTGCGTTCGTGGTGCGCGACTAATACTTTCATCCTTCTTTTGGACAAAACATACAGTTTTCAAGAAAGAGACTGAGTACCCTCGCGTTTACCCCACCGTTTAGGGCATCGTTCGAAGATACACGCGAGATTTGTCAAAGAAGCAATGCAGTAAGTGCAACGGCGGGGTTCGGAGGGCGTATACGTATTGAACGTGCGGAGTGAGGTACAGAGATGACCCAGCGAAGCGTTTCTCCGCAATACGAATACATCGCCACTGAAGACCATCTTACCGCCCTCATTGAGCGTATCGCACCTTCGTCGGTTATAGCTTTAGCTCTCGGAACCACGGGTCCCGACACCTTTGTTGATCGGATACGGACGCTCCAATTGGCCATACACGGCCATCCTCCTGCCGTTATTGATTGTGCTCAGGTGCCTCAAGAGGGGTTGGCGAAGCTGCACGACCTCTTCACGACACCGGCAGTCAAGGTAATGCATAACGGAAAGCTCGCCCTCAAGTTCCTCTATCAGGCTGGATACGACCTCTCAAGCCCCTATTTCGACACGATGCTTGCCTCGCAACTGCTTAAGGGCGGATTGGAGGCAAGACACGATCTGAAAACCGTAGCAAGAGCGTATCTTGACGAGCACACGCCAGAAACGTGCGGCAGTTTTCGAGCTGGTGCCCTCACCGAGCGGCAACTTCGATGTGCGGGGCAAACGGTCGGCGTGGTCTTGAGCCTCCATGCGACGTTATCGGAGCGTATCGAGAGTGCAGGCCTCGCCGACTGCATGCGCTTAGAATGCAACTGCCTTCCCGCGGTTGCGGCAATGGAGCGCAACGGCATGCTCATGGACATGGGGCAGTGGCGGACGTTGCAGGACACCTATAACGGGTTGGAGGAGGACCTCGCGTACGAGGTGTGTCGTGAGCTGACGACGTCGGGACAGCGTACCCTCGGTGACGTCGCCGCCATCAATCTCGGCAGCCCCCAGCAGGTGAAGCACGCCTTCAGAAGCGCAGGCGTTCCCGTCAGAAACGTGCGAGAGGACGAGTTGCGTAAGTATGAGCAGCTCCATCCCGCAATACCCCGCTATATTCGCTATAAGCACGTCTTAAAGCTCAAAAACGGCTTTTTGGATGCCCTCCCCCGGCACGTCCATCCGTTGACGGGGAGGATACATCCCACCTTTCTTCAGGTCGGCACGGTGAATGGGAGATTCGCGTGCCGCAATCCCAACCTGCAGCAAATTCCGAGGGATGATGCGGTGAGGGGGTGCTTCGTTGCGGCACGTGATCATCGCCTCGTGATCGCCGACTACGCGCAATTTGAGCTGCGGGTCGTTGCCGACATCAGCGGTGACGAGACCATGACGCGGGCGTTCCAACGAGGGGAGGACTTGCATCGGTTGACCGCGTCGCTCGTGCTCGATACGCCCCTTGACCAAGTGACGAAGGACGAGCGCCTTATCGCAAAGGTGCTGAACATCGGCCTCATCTACGGGATGGGCGCACGGAGCTTACGGCGATATGCGAATTACATCTATGGGGTGCACTTTACCCTCGAAGATGCGATCGAGTTTCGCCGGCGTTTCTTTGATGCGTACTCAGGCGTGCGGGCGTTCCACCGCAGCGTGAGCACCACACCGCTGATCTCGATCCGGACCCTGAGCGGGAGGATACGCAGGTGGGAGGACGGCCAAGACCCAAAGCTGACTGAACTGTTAAACACCCGAGTTCAGGGAACTGCTGCGGATATTATGAAACGGGCGGTGACCTCTCTCCACGACGCATTAGGCCCTACGAGGGCTAAAATCGTCTGCTGTGTGCACGACGAGGTGCTGGTCGAAGCGTCACAGGTACGCGCTGCCGAGGTCGCTGAGACCGTCGCCTACCACATGCGAGGGGCGGGGGCTGAGTTTCTGCGCAATGTCCCGCTCGATGTCGACGTGGCGATTGCTCGGAGCTGGGCAGGGAAGGGATAAGGCGTCCAGCTGATGCCCATTTTGCTTTGTCGAGAAAGACTCCCGAAGAATGATGGATCATATCGTCGTTACGTGGCTTTTTTTGGCTGCTTATGAAGCGCGCTATCGTTGTCCCGCTTGAACTTCACTGGTTCAAACTGAGCACAACCCTCTGGACGGTACGATGGGTGACTGGCAAACTGCCGCTTAGGCTCCATTTTTTCGGGCACGGGGCAGAGCCGGTAGAAGTGCATACACGAAAGGCACAGCAACATTACGATCTGCTACCCATATGTTGCGCTTTACGTTGAGTTTTTCGTAAGGAAGGTGAAGCAAAGGGCCGAACTTGCGCGCCATATCACGTGTGGTCCCACGTGCTTTCGTGCAACGATGCCCTCCATGTTCTGCGTGCCCCGAAAACGGTGTGCGTGTAACCGTTTTGTCTCGTTAGGGATCAAATCGAAAGCCTTACGCTTTCGTCCTGCATCCTCAGCGTCGTAAACGCTTGGGCAGTTATCATGAATCCATGTAGACTTTCTTCTATGCTTATAGCGCTCCTCCTTCTAACGATGCTATTCACCGGGCTCGTGAACGTCTCTGCAACAGCGCAGACAAGCTCCGGTTTCATTAACAGTTCCACACTTACCGCCGCCAGTGTCAATGCGCCGGTCACTGCCGCGGGCGTGACTTCATCAATTACTGCGAAGAAGTACGTCGTTTTTCGAGACGATGATGTCGGCTTCGGGAATCTGAGCGCATTAGAGGCTGTTGATCAAGTTCACATTGAGGAGAACGTGCCGGTGACACTTGCGATCATCCCGCACCCGAACCCGTGCGGCACAGGAAACGAGCTGCTCCAGCCCCAGTTTGCGCCGGTCCTCAATTACTTGCTGTCGATAGTGAACAACCCGCTTTTTGAGTTCGCCCAACACGGCTATAATCACTATGATTACACGCAAGACGGCCCCCCTAGCTGTTCCGCGTCGACTGTGGGGGCAGGCGTGCCGCAGGTCGTGGGCCCAGCAGGGCCTTACTATGAGGTCGGTGAGATCCCAGGCTTGGGGGCGCAACTCGTGGGTGCGGCGCGCCCTAGCGAGTTCATCGGGAGATCATACGCAGATCAATACAACGCAATCACACAGGGACGGGACGATATGATACAGGCGCTCGGCGTAGCACCAACGACCTTTATCCCGCCTTTTGACGCGGGAGACCAAAATACGTTGAAGGCGGCCACAGCGCTCGGATTCACGCTCTACAGCACGGGGCCGGGAGACTTCAACGTCAATAATGCGGTCTTGGACGGCATCATGGTGCAGGCGTCGGCGTCGTTCGGTATTGGCTGGGCCAACGACACGGCGTGGAAAACAGGCATGTCGAGTCTCACAGCGCAGACCGACGCCGCACTGAACAGCGCGACGGCCGGCGAAAGCGTTGTTGTGGCGTACCACTTCTGGGAATTCGAAAATCCTAATAGCGCGGTCGATCCAGCCCGAATAGCACTATTCCAGCAGTATATCGATCATCTGAAAAGTCGTGGAGACGTGCTCTTTACGACGCTTGACGGTCAACCGCTCATGAACCCCTCTCCAGCGCCTGCTGTGTGCGCGCAGAACGCAAACAGCCTCGACGTCTTTGCACAAGGCACGTACCATGCCCTCTGGAACAAGCACTGGGATAGCACGGCGGGCTGGTCCTGCTGGGAATACCTCGGCGGGTATCTGACTTCGTCTCCCGCTGCGACGTCACCGGCAAACGGTGTGATCGCCGTCTTCGTGCGCGGCAGCGACGGCGCCCTCTACTCTAGGCAGTTCTCGGGAGGCGTCTGGGGCTCCTGGAAAAAGATTGGCGGGCAGCTCCTCGCCGGCACCGGTCCTGCCGCATACAACTGGGGATCAGCCCAGACCGGCGTCTTTGTCACCGGCACTAACCACGCCCTTTATCAGTGGACAGGCAGTACTGGTTGGGTAAACCTCGGCGGATACCTGACGTCGTCTCCCGCTGCGACGTCACCGGCAAACGGTGTGATCGCCGTCTTCGTGCGCGGCAGCGACGGCGCCCTCTACAAGGACACTTATGCGGGAGGCCAATGGGCCTGGTCAAAGATAGGCGGGCAGCTCCTCGCCGGCACCGGTCCTGCCGCATACAACTGGGGATCAGCCCAGACCGGCGTCTTTGTCACCGGCACTAGCCACGCCCTTTATCAGTGGACAGGCAGTACTGGCTGGGTAAACCTCGGCGGATACCTGACGTCGTCTCCCGCCGCGACGTCACCGGCAAACGGTGTGATCGACGTCTTTGTTCGCGGCGGCGACAACGGCCTCTGGCAGAAGGCTTATAACAACGGGTGGTACGCCTGGAAGTCCATCGGCACTATGTAACGTTTATCACCACGTGCCCGCTCTGGGTAGTACGATACTAGGGCGTATGAGCCACACGGCACCGAGAACGAACCGCCGGCAGTACGGACGGCGTCTGAGCTGCTGGTGTCCCCCTCAGTGAGCGTCATCGTGTCGAGCTGGAGCTTTCCGTACGGGAGTGTGTACGGCGTAGCCTTCGCGTTTATCGCGTGTCATTACGTTTGCCGGTAGGCATATGCCATAGCGAGCTTGCTCTGGGCGGTCTGTGCGAGCCCGCTAGGCGTGAACGCAGCAGAGGCAGCAGCGCCAACCTCCAAGCTTTTTTATTGGTTTGCGCTGCTAATCTGCCTGTTCTCAAAATCGTCCGCACAGCGAGCCATTCACTATGGCGCGACCATGGCTACGTCGTATGATCGGCGTTCACCGTGTAATTCGCGTGCTGCACTTAATATTCATTCTGTAGGGTGAAGTTGTGCCCTTGGGCTCGTTTGTGTGAATCGTTGCTGCCTTAGATATGCGTCCGCCTGGGCCGATAATATTCCCCCCATCGCTGCGAATCTGTGACGGGGGTGTGGGCGAAGGACCGCGGGCTGCATCAGCGTGTGACGATAGAGCCACAAAGATAGAGCCCGAAAAGAAGTGTCGTAGTTGGAGCGGCACCTGGTTGCGTATAAACCGGAACCGCTCCGCACACTAGTTGGAGTCTTGCGGCCTTAACCGTTTCGTTGTTGTTGGCTCGTTGGACGCATGCGGCTAATAGCCGCGCATCGATTTCGACGATCGTATGAAATAGCAGTTCTGTTAAGAAACGGCTACGCGGTACAAGCGTGCCGAATTAGAGCCAGCGATGAGGGTTGCCAAATAGCTCATAGAGCGGGGAGAAATCGTGCATCCATGGATCGACATGGATCGACATCAGCGCGGTCGGTCTCAATCTGAAAATAGTGGCATATTATAAGCTTCCCGTCGAACGTGGCGTGTTGGTGACCGCGGTGATGCACAACAGCCAATCTGCCTTCTCAGGGATTCAGCCGGGGGATATTATCATACGGCTGGGCGCCATTGGCATCAACACCGTCCGACATGATAAAGGTGATGAACGCACACGATGTCGGCGATGTCGTCGATGCTGACCTCATTCGTGGGGGCTAGCGACTCATCGGTCAGACCACGGTTGAGAAGGCGCCGTCCGCGCAGCCCCCTCCCTAGCCAGCCCACGCGCTGAGTGGCGTCGTTGCGGCGGACGTCACGCGTGTGCTTTTTTGTGCAGAATCGGTTGCGATTCTCGCGAGGGCTCTCTTGTGCGTAGATAGTAACGCTTATAACCTCTGCTCTTTCTTACGCGGTACGAGCTTTAGCTTTACTAGTTTGACCAGGAGACACCATGGCGGCAAAGCGAATAATGCTATTGATCGCGATCACCGTGCTGCTGATCGCGTCTACGACAGTACCGGCTCTTGCACTTCTGCAGAACGGAAATCCGGCTCCAAATTTTCAGTTGACGGATCTTGCGGGCAACATCCACACGCTAAGTGACTACCGGGGAAAGGTCGTCGTCATTGAGTTTTTTGGATACGCTTGCGGCTATTGTATAAGCGACGCCAAGACTAGCCTTGTGCCCCTGTACAACACCTATTACAAGAACGACACGAAGGTTCAGTTCCTAGGCGTGGAAGTCAGTGGTGTGAGTAATGCATACATTCAGCAGTTTGTCCAGGAGACGGGGGTACCGTGGCCCGTCGGAAGCGGGGGAAGCAGCGTAGGTCCGGCGTACCAAGTCACGGAAACGCCGACCCTCTACGTGATCGACCCGGCAGGCAATGTCGCCCTAACGATGCTATATCCGACGAACGTTCAGACGCTGAAGTCTACAATCGATGCGCTTGAGGGCAGCAGCACGCCAGCTCCGGCTCCCGCCGTATGCGCGCAGGGTCCAAACAGCCTCGACGTCTTTGTAAAAGGTACGGATGGCGCCCTCTGGTGGAAGCACTGGGATGGCACAGCGTGGTCGGCGTCGACGTCCCTTGGCGGGGTTCTGACTTCGTCACCCGCCGCGACGTCACCGGGTACTGGTCAGGTAAACGTCTTTGTCCGCGGCACCGACGGCGCTCTCTATGAGAAGACTACCGCGAATGGGGGGACCTCTTGGTCCAGCTGGTACAGGATCGGCGGGCAGCTCCTCGCAGGCACCGGTCCTGCCGCATGCAACTGGGGATCAGCTTGGACCGGCTGGTTTGTCACCGGCACTGACAACAACCTCTATCACATGTCGGTAGTCAACGGGAAGCAGTCCGGCTGGGAAAACCTCGGCGGATACCTGACGTCGTCACCCGCTGCGGCGTCACCGGGTTCTGGTCGGGTAAACGTCTTTGTCCGCGGCAGCGACGGCGCCGTATATCAGCGCTATTGGCCTAATGCTGGAAGCTGGTCCAACTGGACCTCTCTCGGCGGACAGATTCCTGCCGGTACAGGACCAGCGGCCTCCTCTTGGGGCTCAGGTCGTCTCGACCTCTTGGTACAAGGTATGAACGGCGCCCTGTATCATAAATCATATAGCGGCAGCACGTGGTCCAGCTGGGAAAACCTCGGCGGATACCTGACGGCGTCACCAGCGGCAGCCACAGCCCCGGGTAGTAAAATAATCGACGTCTTTGTCCGCGGCCGCGACAACGGCCTCTGGCAGAAGACTTATAACAATGGGGGGTGGGGAACCTGGCAGTCCTTCGCTATGTAATGCCATCGCGACGTGCCCGCTCTGGATAGTACACTACCCGTACGTGTGAGCCGCCCGGCACCTGCTACTTCCGCACCTACTACCCCAGCATCACCCAGTCCTGCGAGGCATTCAGCCTCGCGATCAAAATCACCGTCACCTAGACGCGCATACGAACCGATTTCAGTAGAGCCCATTTCGGGAAATATGCGCAGTCGTTTATGCATAGTTTTTCTTACGCACGCTGCAATCGCCACGTGATCTCCTGAACTGTAAGCGTCCTAGCTGGCGTTCTCGCAAGAAGAGTCGTGGGGCTGACATTTCGCACTGTTATAGCGCCGCGGCAAGCGTGGCTTTTTTAGGTATACCGTGTACATGGTTGAGAATCAGAAGTACGCTCTCTCGCCATCAGTTAATTTACGAGCTGAACGTCCTTGCGCATTATTCAACGCATTTAAGCGGAAACCTTAACTTCTGACGGTTACGTTTTACGTGTTACGTCATTTCCTGTGCTAAAAACGTGATATCAGATGCAGCGCGCGTGGAACTTTTCCTCATATGAACTGGAAGTGATCGGGACTATTCAACATATCATAAACCGCATGGCCACTAATTCATTCATTATCAAGGGATGGACCGTGGCTGTGTTCGGCATAATTCTGTTGCTGAACGGCACCCGATATCAAGCGCTTATTGCTGTTGTCGCTTTGCTCGTTTTTTGGTATCTAGACGCATATTTTCTGCGGCAAAAAAAGACGTATAAGGCATTGTGCAACGAGATTGTCGAAAATAAGCTCAACATAAGCGACGAGTTTTTTAGTATGAGGACTGCTCGGCACGAGGCCGGCATAGAAGTACCGAGACCAAGCACATTAATGCGCTCAAAAACGTTGCTCATTTTTTATGGCGCCATCTTGACATTGACGTGTGCGTACGTCGGGATCTTGTCTGTCCTACCACACGGGGGGTAGCGTGGCGAGATGTTCTTGAGGCGGTTTGAAATGACAGAAGCCACGGCGGCATGACATCGCGAGTTGGGTCTTTGAGCGCTGAAAATAGCGTAAGCGGGGGAGCCTGTGAACTCCCGTTCGTAAAGCTCGACGTGTGACGTTACCTGAGCTGCCGCACCGAGGTGCGGATGCTCGCGAAAACGTAAATGGCGGCGCCTATGGCCAAGAGGACGTACCCAATCACCCTGAGTGGCGTGAACGCCAGTACGAGCCCGGGAACGACGACGACAAGGATCATCAGGGCCACCTTCTGTGTTATCGTTCCCGCGACGTCAAGAGGGGTTGGCATAATAGCGCACCTATAGCACTGGACTCCGCACAGTTTGAAAAAGCTTACGACTATCGCCAGGTCACTTATGCGAAGAAAAAGACTAACAAAGGCTGGCTATTTGACTTGACACGAAGTATTTTATAACCATCTCGAGCGGCACGCGGACACGTCGGCTCAGAAAGCGAGCGTTACTTAAAAGAAGATGACAAGCAGATTCGCTTATCGTTAAAAATCGGTGCATCAAAATGAAATCACTGTGGAAAGGATCAATCGCGTTTGGACTGGTGAACATTCCCGTAAAACTCTACTCAGCGGTCGAACAGAAGCCCCTCAAAATACGCCTCTTGCACAAGGACAAGCTCTCTCCGATTCGTTACAAGAAATGGTGCGACGCGTGCACAGAGGAGGTGTCACAGGACGAGATCGTGAGGGGGATTGAAGTCTCCCCGGACGAGTACGTCGCCATCAGTGATGAAGAGCTTCACTCCATCAGGCCCGAAAAATCCACGTGGATAGAGATTGTCGAGTTTGTTCATTCCCATCAAGTCGACCCGATCTTTTTCAACTCCCATTACTACGCGGGCCCGGAACGACCAAAGGATAAGACGTATTTCCTGTTCAGAGAAGTGCTCCACCAGACCGCTAAGACCGCGATCGGCAGGTTTGTCATGCGGGAAAAGGAACACGTCTGTGCGATCGAAGGGTACAGGCAGGGGCTGCTGTTGACGACGCTGAACTATGATTATGAGATACGGGACATAATGCAGGTCGATGGCCTTGATGAGCCACCGGAACTCTCTCAGGTCGAGATGGACCTCGCGAGACAGTTGATAAGCCAGATTACGGTCGGTGAGTTTGACATCACCAGATTTCACGATACGTTCGAGGAAGAGCTCAAGGCGCTCGTCGAGAGAAAAGCACGCGGCGAAACGATTTCGATTCACAAGCCTGAATATAGCCGGACCACAGAAGAGAACCTCGTTGAAGCACTAAAGGCAAGCCTGAAATGATGCTCGCCGCCACGGGCACAAAAGAGACTCTTAAGTCTACTGAGTATATCTTTGAGCCGAAGTTGGACGGCTACAGGGCCCTCTGCGAAAAAAAGGCAGGAACGCTTCGCTTCACATCGCGAAACAACAGGGACATCACCCGTGAGTTTCCCGAACTTGCCTTTGGCGATCTGATCAAGGCTGATTGCGTGCTCGATGGCGAGATCGTGATCTATGATGAAAAGGGGAACCCGTCGTTCTCGCTGCTGCAGCGACGAAAGCACCACCGTCGGCCGCCCACCTACGTCGCGTTTGATATACTCGAACTGGAAGGCAGGAACCTAGAAACGCTACCGCTGTCAACGAGAAAACGAATGCTTGCAGACGTCGTCGAAGAGGGGAGAAACTTGCAGACAATGCCTAGCACTGCCGACGGCGAGCGACTCTGGGACGTGATAACCGCGCGGCATCTGGAAGGGGTCATAGCAAAGAAAAAGGAAAGCGTCTATGTTACCGGACGGTCGCACGCCTGGCTCAAAATCAAGGATGAGAAAACCGTCGATTGCGTGATCGTCGGCTACGTCACGAAGACAAGGACGATAGCGTCGCTGGCGCTCGGGTTATACGACACAGGGGGGCTTACCTACGTCGGCCAGGTGGGCACGGGTTTTAGCGAGTCACTCCTAGGTGAACTTGCGAAGGAGCTCGTTCGCGCACGCAGCGACGTCGCCCTCCCGAAGGATGTGCAGCCCGTTGTCCCCGATAAGGTGTGCGAAGTCAGGTATCTGCAGTACACGAAAGACAACCGACTGAGGGCGCCAGTTTTCGTAAGGATGCGGGACGACAAGCCTGCCGACGAGTGCACGATAGACCAGGTGCAGAGTCTTGCTTGACGAGTACAGGAAGAAACGGGACTTTGCGAAGACGGGCGAGCCTGAGCCCGGCGAACTGAAAAGCGAACAGTCGGTGTATGTGATACAGAAGCATAACGCCAGGCGGATACATTTTGATTTTCGGCTTGAGCACGACGGGGTTCTTAAGAGCTGGGCGGTGCCCAAGGGGCTGTCAGACGACCCACGGGATAAAAGGCTCGCAATCAGGACTGAGGATCATCCCATTGCCTACGCCGACTTTTCAGGCGAGATACCCGAAGGCGAATACGGGGCAGGGACAGTCGAAGTATGGGACAAGGGAAGATTTGTCAACGTCACGATAAAAGACGGAAAGGTCCAGCCTCTTGACGAGGCGTTGGAAAAGGGCCATTTTGTAATCTACCTGAAAGGTGACAAACTGAACGGGGCCTACGCATTCACACGCCTCGATAACGACTGGATAATCGTGAGGAAAGAAGAGGAGCATCGCCTGAGCGACGAAATAGACGTGGGCGGACACCGAATCCACGTGACGAACCCCCAAAAGGAGCTTGATACGGGGATCCCGAAAGCTGCGCTCGTCGAATACTATCGAGACATCGCACCGCTGATGCTGCCCCACATAGAGGGTCGGCTCATCTCCATGTTTAGGTTTCCTGAGGGGGTACGCGGCGAGAAATTCTTCCAAAAAAATATGCCCGACTATTTTCCTTACTGGCTTGAGAGCAAATGTCTCTCGCATAAAGGCACTACGACCTGCTATGCGATCGTTAAGGATGAAGCAGGTATCGTGTACCTCGGCAATCAGGTCATCGTTCCCCACATTATGGCATCGAGAGCTGACAGGCCGGAAATTCCCGACAAGATGATATTTGATCTGGACCCGTCGCAGCCTGATTTACCGTCGCTTCGGTCAGCCGCACTCAAACTGAAGCGCTTTCTTGAAGCGTTGGAGTTTAAGCCTTACGTGATGACCACCGGGGGCAGGGGGTACCACATCGCGGTGCCCATCACGCGGGAGCTTGACAACCATGGCGTGAGGGAATTCGCCTTAAAAATAGCGCAAACCCTCGCAAGAAGTGACGAAGCACTGACTACGGAACTCGGCAAGGAGAAAAGAAGGGGCCGAATTTTCATCGACGTCAACCGGATATCCGCTATGCAGACTTCCGTGGCACCCTACGCCGCCCGATCTGAGCCGGGGCTTCCCATAGCGAGCCCGTTTGCTTGGGACGAGATGCCTAACATCAGCCCGACCGCGTACACCGTCAGGAACTATCCGAAAGAGGATGCGTGGAATGACTTCTTTGCTAACGCCGTCTCGGTAACGGACGTGATCAAGAGGCTCGCGTGAAGAAGCCCGTATGCTATTCGTCAGATCAAAATGAGTATTAGATTTCGTAGGCTAAAGCCGTCGTTACTCAGCGCGCAGAAGTGAAGAGGTGACGTGGGGCGTCGACGAAACTTGGAGGCTGCTTTTTTTTATGCTCGGTATCGCAACACCGGGTGTCAGAGGTGCCCGGCGCTGGCAGCGGAAAGTAGTTCAATGACGCTGGAAACATGTTATCTATGAAGTGGAGTCTGGTAGCCATTACTCTGATCAGCGTCTCTCTGCTGGTGCTCAGCATTGCGGCGGGCAATGCTCTTTTATCGTGCCAGGTGTAGGTCACAAACGAAACGTAATGGTGAAACTTTATCACTGGTAGAGGTGATCCCATGAAAACGCTCATCGTATGCGTGTCACAGCACCACGGAAACACGAAGAAGATCGCCGATGCGATGGCAGCAGTCCTCGACGCAGAGGTTCGCCGCCCTGATGACGTGAACGTCGAGGCGCTCGCTGAGTGTGACCTCATCGGGTTTGGTTCAGGAATCGCCTTTGGAAAGCACTATCAGCGCTTGCTCAGCTGGGTTGAAACGCTCCCCGGGCTTGACAAGAAAGCGTTTGTTTTCTCAACGAGGGGCGCATCGCGTCAGGGGTCGCACCACCGTGCCTTAAAGGGTAAGTTGGAGGAGAAGGGACTGACCGTCGTCGGAGAGTTCTCCTGCCAGGGGTTTGATACGTACGGGCTGATGAAACTCGTCGGCGGGATCGCGCGAGGGCGGCCAAACGAACAGGACCTGCGCAATGCTGAGGAATTTGCGAAAGCCCTCGAAAAAGGCTGAGCGCAGATGCCTTGGACTTGTCAGCATTTTCGCCCCTTCCCTAGGGGGCGGCTAGTCACGGATACTGTCAATTGCGGGTTAGGATTGCTCGCGACCTTAGGCGCAAGCGCCGGCTGAGGATGCCAAGATGACGGTCAAGAAAAAAATACTGTTCCTCTGCACGCATAACGCAGCACGATCGCAGATGGCAGAAGGCTTCATTAACGCCCAGCACGCTGACGAGGTGCACTCGTGCGCGATCGAAGTGATGGCAGAGCTGGGCATCGATATCAGCTCGCACCGCGCAAAGTCACTGGACGAGTTTGACGATCAGACCTTTGATTACGTTGTCACGCTGTGTGCCGATGTGCAAGAGAATTGCCCCATTTTTCCTGGCGGGAAGGAGTATCTTCACCACGCCTTTGACGATCCGGTGCCAGATGCCGGCAAAGGTGCACCGTGTACCTCGTTTAGACGTGTGCGTGATCGACTACGGGTGTGGCTTGAGTCAACGTTCGACCATGACTAGCCTCGCCGTCGTTTGATCACCGTTTAATTTAATACTTTGGTAGACACTTTTTTCTGCCAATATTCAGACTATTCTAATTTATCAGAAAAGTTTAAATACACTGATAATTATACTATTGTCCAGAGTTCTATGACAAAAGAAGCCTCATGTTGTGCGCCCGGCGATGCGGGCAAGAATAGCTGCAAGGTTGAAGCGGTCGTGAGCGTTGACGAGCGAGGGCAGATGGTGCTACCTAAAGAGCTGCGCGACCGTGCCCACATACGAGCGGGGGACAAGCTCGCGGCCGTCAGCTGCGAGCGAGACGGCGAGGTCTGCTGCATCTCGCTGATCAAGGTCGAGGAGCTCTCGGCGACGGTCAAGGGCTTTTTAGGCCCTATTTTCAAAGATTTGGCGTGAACGGAGTGATGGTGATGGAAGAGGAGAAGATAAAACGCGTTGTTCGAGATGGCTATGCGAAGGTGGCGAAGGGCGAAAGGCTTAATTTTATCCCTGTGAGCCAGTGCTGTGGTAGTAACGTTGATCTGGCGCACGACATTAGCCGGGCCGTAGGCTACAAGGAAGAAGAGCTAGCCGCAGTGCCGGCAGGAGCAAATCTCGGCCTTGGCTGCGGCAATCCGACCGCGCTCGCTTCGTTGAAGGAAGGCGAGACGGTGCTTGATCTCGGATCGGGAGCCGGCTTCGACTGTTTCCTGGCCGCAAACGCGGTTGGTGCAAATGGACACGTGATCGGCGTTGATATGACGCCCGAAATGATCGAAAAGGCACGGGCGAATGCGCGTAAAGGCGGCTACAACAACGTCGACTTCCGGCTTGGCGAATTGGAACACCTGCCTGCTGCCGATAGTTCTGTCGATGTCATTATCTCAAACTGCGTGATTAACCTCACCCCCGACAAGGCCGCAGTCTTTATGGAAGCGTTTCGGGTACTGAAGCCCGGAGGTCGGTTTTCGGTCTCTGATATGGTCTTGCTCAGAGAGCTCCCGCCCGCTATAAGGGACTCAGCCGCGGCGTATGTGAGCTGCCTATCCGGGGCAATCATGAAGGACGCCTACCTAGCGACCATTAAAACCGCAGGATTTGAGAACGTTCGCATTGTCGAGGAGTTCTCATTCCCTCTTGACTGCATGGCAAACGACCCGACGGCACAAGCGATCGGGAACACTGTCAACCTGACTCCCGATGAATTGCGCGACCTTTCGGACTCGGTGGTGAGCATAAAAGTGGCGGGAAAGAAACCTTAGGCCGTTGGTTGACCCGCGCCTATTTGCCGTTTCACTTTCCGTTTTTGCCCAAAAAGAGAAAATCTAAGCTCTAAGGAGCCTATCGAGACAAAGCCCGAATATCTCACTTCCTGTCGCATCAAGCACGAACAGGTCGGGACGCTCCTTGCCATCCTGCCACACTTCGAGTCCGTTCTCATAAACGTGAAAACTGGCGATCTTCGAGAGCGGCACGCTCAACGGCTTGTGCCCCGCGAACGGGTTTAAAAATAGGCGTTGATTACTTACGATCAGATCCCCGCGTGACGTTTCAAGCAACTCGTCATGTTTGACGATGTGGCCGCGCGATTGACCTACGCGATAGCGCACGGGAAAGCCCCCCACCTTTATCGGGAGAGGGATCGAGACGCCGTGACTCGCTCCCGAATAGCCGAGGTTGACCGTTTTGATTTCCTTGAGCACCGTCGCTGTTCGATAATACGCAGTCTCACCTTTCTTCACGATCGCATCGGTAACCGTGATAACCGGGAGTTCTGCGCCGGTATATGGAGCTATTGCCGCCGCATGCGCTTTCTCCGCTTGCTCCTGCGCTAGTCGCGCCCTGCAACCGTTACACAGGCCGTCGGCTGTGTGCTCTAAGAAGCCTAATTTATGCCCGCACTCTTTGCAATATGTCATTTTCGCCTCGTTCTCGAGAACGGAAGGCCTCGTGTTCAGATCTCGGTTCTGTTTCCATCCGGCTTAACATGTGTGCTCGCATCTTTGCCCTTACTCTGGTTCACGACGCGTATCAACGGTCTTCCTCTTGCGGGCAGATTCTTATATATCGAAATGAGTTC
The DNA here is from genome assembly GCA_015661395.1 of Methanomicrobia archaeon. Taxonomy (GTDB): domain Archaea; phylum Halobacteriota; class Bog-38; order Methanoflorentales; family Methanoflorentaceae; genus Methanoflorens. The sequence goes on from JACWML010000030.1 coordinate 20,090, forward strand.
GTACGCTTTGGGGAAGGCAAAATGGCGCAACTGAAGTTTAGAGTATCAGCACACGTGAGCAGCGATAACCCGTCAGCCGTCAAACCGGTTCTTGAACAACTTATCGCTGAAAAGGGAACCATTAGACAAGTAGATCAAGGATTCGAAGTTGAAGCAGAGCTTGAGGGAGAAAGCGCGCGAGATCTCAACCGTATGATTCTGTCCGCGTTGCGACGAGTTGAGAAGCGAACGAGGATTCGAGCGGAATGGACATCGGGGGATACTGTTGAGAAGTTCTTTGACTACGGTTCTAAAGGGACTCGAAAAGTGTAGGTAACGAGACAGGTTGCATCGCGCTTCGAGTCGTGATGACGCTGATCAGTTTCTGCGCTGTTCACGACCACGGCGAGTGCGCGTGTTGGCAAGCGTATAGTCAGCTAGCGTCATTGAACGCGTTTCGCAATGTAAGGGCGCTTTCGCAGGACTAAGTGTCGACGACGGCAGCGAGGCTGAGGCCGCTGACCAAAAGGGTTATATGACCGCCTTTTCATGAGCCGATAGTGGTTGTTGCC
>JACWML010000031.1 GCA_015661395.1 Methanomicrobia archaeon
AAAGGCGGCACGCAGAGAAGGTTGATCAACGATGGAACCGATAGTAATCGAGCATTTGTCGAAAAAGTATGGACAGTTCGTTGCGGTAGACGACCTCAGTTTGACCGTCGAACGGGGCGTTTGTGTGGGATATCTCGGTCCTAACGGAGCGGGCAAAACGACCACCATAAAGGTGCTGACAAACTTGCTTAGGGCCTCAAGCGGCAAGGCCTATCTCAACGGCATTGACGTCATCCACCATCCCAAAGCCGCACTCGACGGAGTGGGCGCGGTCGTTGAAACGCCCGAGTTTTACCCGCAGCTGACGCCAGACGAATGCTTGTCATACGTCGGAACGATCCGCGGCATGAGCGGCGAAGCGATAGCCGAGCGCTCGCACGCTGTTCTAGAGCAGGTCAAGCTCCTCGAAGTGGCTGATAAGCGAACGGGGCAATTTTCAAAAGGAATGAAACAGCGATTGGCAATTGCCCAAGCGCTCCTGCACGAGCCATCCATACTGATCCTTGACGAGCCTACGGCCGGCCTCGACCCGCGCGGCATGGTCGAAGTGCGCGAGATTATTAAGGGACTGCTAAAGACCGATATCACCATACTGATGAGCTCGCACCTGCTGTACGAGGTGCAGGAGGTATGTGACAAGGTGGCGATCATCGACCGCGGAAGCCTCCTGACCTACGATTCAGTCGCGAACCTCTCTGCGGGGCACGACGTCACCGTGACGATCAACACGCTCGAGCCGATCACGCCACCCGAGTTTAAAGCCATCAAGGCGCTGCATGGTATCACGTCCGTAAAACGCACCGAAACGCTCGCGCTCAAAGTGAGCTTCAGCGGGGGTCCGGAAGCACAGTTCAGAGTGCTGCGAGGGATTCTAAACACGGGCGTCAAAGTCGTTTCCTACATGCCGCAGCGCGCGGCGATAGAAGACGTCTATCTGCAACTCGTGCCTGAGGGGGAGGCGTAGCTATGGCACCGAACAGCGTGCGGCAAATTGCGACGGTAGCGAAATACGAGCTCTTGAAGTACCTTCGCGGGCGACGACTGCTTGCGATCGTTCTGCTGACGATTGTCATCAGCGCCATTTTTCTGATCGTCCCTCCGGCGATCGGCTCCCAATACCCCAAAGACCCTAAACAGTTTACGGTGAACGTGCTCTCGTTTCTGGGCATCCTCTCTATACTGAGCGCAACCTTTTTTGGCGCTGACGCGATCGTTTCTGAGTACGAATCAAAAACCGGGTACTTCCTGTTTCCAAATCCGATCAGGAAGACGGCGATATTCCTCGGCAAGTTCATTGCAAGCGCGCTCGTGTCTGTAGGCGCGATCGCGCTCTATTACCTGATAGCAGTTGTGTCGGTGCGCGTGATCGATGGCAGCATCCCGGCGAACACCGGATTGTCATTTGCGTACTCGCTCGTGTACCTGTTCGCCATCCTTGCGATCGCCTACCTCTTCAGCGCCATCATGCGCAGTTCGGTGTACTCGCTCGTCCTGACGTTCTTCACGTTCTTCCTCATACTGCCAATTATCGATGCCGTCGGCTCAGTCGCGAAGTTCAAGCCGTGGTTCTCCATTACCTTCGCAAACGGAATTGCACAATATGTGTTCGAAAACCCGTACCCGACTGACAAGATCTTCACGACGAGTGCCCCGGGAGGGGCAACCGCTGGCGTGCAAACGTATTCGCTTGCGCAATACTATCCTGAGATACGACTGAGCCTCATCGTGATGGCGGTGTACTTTATCGTCGCATTCGCATTGAGTATTTTCTTAGCCCGACGAAGGGAGATGTAGAAACGCCGAAGGAGGCGAGAACGTGGCAAAGAAGTTCGTGGTCCAGAAGAAGACAGGCATCGACGTGCGGGAGTACCGGTGCAAGCCGAAAAACGCCATAGCCGCAGTGGTTGGCGAAACAGACCTCGCTGATGGAGTGATCTTCCGAACCGAGGATGACAAGTTCGTGGTCGTTTCAGAGGGAGCAAGCGCGGTCTACGACACGTACGACGACCTGCCCGCAAGCGTAAAGCAGCAAAAGGCTGAATCGGAGCTATAAAGGACTGACAGCCGTTGGATTGCCATCAACGGTTCGCCCAATCCTGAAGCGTGGTCGGACTGGGGTGTTTTGCCGTATCCTCCTCATCAACCGCAGATTGGCCGATGCCGAGGAGCTGCATGAGCATTAACGCATTACGCGGCGCGTTGCCGCGGGGATGGTTATTAAAGTAAACCCAAACTGGCTCTGTGCCGCCAAGGCCTGTTTTGATCTTCGTAATCCGTTCTTTCCACGGCACTAGCTCCTGCTCCGTGTAGGTGTACTCATAGCGTTGCGACCGGTCGGGATCATCCCCTCTGTGCCGTTTAAACCACTCTTCCGTGTTTCGGCCGTGCAGCCGAACGTACGCACCCGTTTTTGCGACCGAATCCGCAATCACGGTCGGAAACGACGGCCCGTCCACGATGCACGGCTTGACATTGTTGCGTTCGAGCATCGCCCTCGTTCCTGGCTCAAAATCAAGTCGTGTGCTGTCAAGCCACGAGACATGTCGAAACTCAACGAAATAAGCATAGTCGTCTGTATGAAGCGCGGCCAAGAGCGCGTCAAGCTTCTCCAAATTATCTGTCCTGTAACCGTGCTCAATGCGCTTAACGTAAGGCGTGAGCTGGATGAGAATGGCGCCGAGCAGCTGGTTTTGACTAATTGGCGACACAACGGTATTCTCAAATTCCGAGGCCAGATCGTGAAGATCCTCAAGCTCATAGAAACGCGGGAACTTGAGAGAGTATTCGAACCCCTCGTGCTTCAGGCCCTTCTCGATCCAGATATCGGTGAGCTTCTGGTTAGGGATGCGATAGTAGGTACTATTTATCTCCACCGTTGGAAAGAGGTTGGCATAGAAGTCAAGCCATTTCGGCTTTTCGTCGGACTGATAAAAGGGGCCCACCCAGTCGTCGTAGCTCCACCCGCTCGTTCCTACCCTGACCTGGTTGCGCAAGCGACTCGCGCGCGTGAACTCGTGCATATCCGACTCCCATGTCTGTGTTGTAGGCACAACTCGCGAGAAGTTATTGCCCCGCGACTTTATGAACCCTGCGGCAAACGCCCCAAGTATCAGACTGCAATGCCACGCCTCAAAGATCTCGAAACGCGCGCAGCATCCCAGGCCCCCGGACCGCGCCTCCACTTTTTTTCCGCTATTTATTTTTTGGGAGAAGCCCGAGAGACAAACGAGCGGTCGCCCAGTGAGGTCTTCATAACCCTTAAATAGCAGCCAAATGAAAGGGTAGATCGTGAAGGTTAAGGCTTATACTCTCAGCACGTGTCCGCACTGTCGGATGACCAAGCAATTTCTTACAGACAACAACGTCGAATTTGAGTACGTCGACGTCGATTTGTTAACTGGCGAAAAGCGCACAGAAGTTTTGCGCGAAGTGTACCGACTAACCGGAGGTTATTCGTTTCCCGTCATCACCGTAGGCGACGCCGTAATCGTCGGGTTCAATCGAGAGCGACTGCAACAAGTCCTGGAGCTCACATAAGCGCTCCCACACGCTGCTCGTGGACGCTTGGAGGCCGAGTGCGGATCGCCAGCACTCAGAAGAAATTAGCTATTCGAGTGGTTGCTCCTTGATCACAACGGCGTCCAACCTACAAGAAATCCCTTGCAGGCAAGCGATCGCAAGCTCGGTCGCCGTCAATTCAAAGCGCATTTTTTGAGGGAAGAAAAGTGGCTGGCTGTATCGAACAAATGGATTATGAGATTTTGCTCAAAAATGCCACGTTCAAAGACACCTTGCGCTATATCACCGAACACGCTCCTAAGGTGTATTACGTCGGACCTGGATTCAAGGTCTTTGACCGACGGTTAATCGGCGTTCCGCCCGTGCCCGTCGGCGTGGGGCCTACCTACATCATGCTCACGTACGTGAAGCCGTGCCACGGGTCTTTTGTTTTGAAGCTTCCCCGCGACGAGGAAGAATTAGCGCGAATCGTAGCCGAGGACAAGAAGTACAACAACAAGCGCAAGAGCAAAGGCTGACACGCGCGTCCGTATCTAAATTTCTTGTCTGATCGTTCTCAACTCACGCTATGGTGACGGAAACGCCTTTACATTGCAAATTTTAAGACGCTCTGTTCGTTCCACGTCTTCGTGGCACGGCAAGCTTCGCGGGTCCCTCTTTGACCCGTTCTTGTGAATAGAAAGGCTTTTCTGTCCCCTTGCAAGGTCATCCTGAACAGAAGAGATCGGCAAATTGAATGAACGGGTCAAGCATGCGCCCCACGGGCTTTGTGCCCCATATTCTCGATATGGTTTTTCAATCCGCGCAGCAACACCGTCAAAAGTCGCTGCGTGGTGCTGCTGATCACATAGTTACGATAGTCGGAATCAGTCTCAGCAAACACTTCGGTGGCAGAAACGACGGTCTTGGGACCATATGAGGTGAAGTCATACGTTATGATCCCTCTCGAGCCGAGCACATCGCCACTTAAGACGATCCTCCTTCCTGGCAGGACCTGCTGCACGAACGAGCGAGTAGTCGCTTGTATCGGCGTGAAATCAGTTTTGTATCGCATAACGAAGGCGCCTCCAGGCGCCCATATGGTGCCTCCTGAGATACTGGTCACCTCGATGATTAGAGGATTCCAGTCGCTCCAGCGATGTATGTCAGTAAACACTTCCCAAACGAGCTGTGATGTGGCGCTTATTTCGATCGCAGATGAGACACGGATTGGCACGGGCGAGCGTACACGGTCAAACGAGATAAGCGTTCGCAAAGGAGGTCACGCCCCCGCCTTTGCAGGGCCTGCACTACGTCGTGACAAACGGCACCTTGGTTGACGGAGAATGTCTGGGGCGTGCTTCTAGAATTGCAACAGAAGGTGCCCTGGTGACGAAGGCGCATTCTGACGTCGCCGTTGGTCAAACGACAGCTGGAGAAATTATTTACGTTCGGAACCACAAAACAAGGTTACGGTGATACTAGTTGGCAAAATGGATTTGCGGTATTTGTGAATGGGTCTACGATGAAGGGAGAGCGAATAGGCGTATTGCTGGACCAATGCGTCACCACTTTTTTTCTGACATAGCGTTGGGTTGACGGTGTGGGTCTCGCTAAGTAATAACCCGCCCTTGTTTTTTGCTTCTGTGCCTGCTAGTTCCGTCGCACGATGGACTGCACGATCGGTGAGGCACATTTAAGACGGCGTATCCTGCATTGACGCATGATGAAGGGCCTTCTCGTCGCCGGGACTCAGAGCGTATAAGCAAGACCACGATAACGCTGGCGTGAAGTGGCGCGAGCGAAAACTTGGTCGGACGTTTGGCTCAAAACTGACTATATCGATTTTTCATCAAAATAACCGTAATAAAGCAGAAGCTCTTAGATGGGACTAGTGATAAAAATGGACCTTCTGAAGATCCCTCATATGGAAAAAGAAGAGTATGACCGGCTAATCAGTGAGAATTACGTGAGCAGGATCGCCTTCAAGGGCGACGCGCATCCTTATGTTGCACCGTTTCTCTATGTTTTCGACGGGCATCACATCTATTTTCTCTCGACTCGGTACGGAAGAAAGATCCAGTATTTCAGCCAGAATCCAAACGTCGCGGTCGAGATCGAACGGTTCAGCAAAGACATGTCTTCCTTTACCTTCGTCACCCTGCTGGGCCGGCTTGCCGAAGTCACCGATCGCACAGACGGTCGGCGTGTGCGACAAAAGTTCGTTAACATGATAACGACAAAAGAACTCTCGAGCAACGTCGTCGCTGCCCTCGGCCATTCCCCCGCTGAGCCTCTCGAAGCTATCGTGAACGAGAACCGAAGCCTTATATGGAGACTTGAAAGCGTAGACGAAATCGTGGCCCTTAAGAACGCGTAGATCCCTCCGGTCCGCCTTTAAGGTGAACTGTCTGCAGCCAGCGCGGCTTAGGAGCGCAGGATTAATAAGACGGACCTCACTACTACCTACAAACGTGATGAAATGACAGTCAAGTACGTTCCCGACACGAGCGTGTTGATCGATGGCAGGATCACAAAGCTTATCGACGACGGCGAACTGCGCGGAGCGACCATCATTATCCCCGAGGCGGTAATCTCCGAGCTCGAAGCCCAAGCGAATCAAGGACGCGAGATCGGCTTTAAAGGACTAAACGAGCTCAAGGCGCTTGCCGAGCGACAACGCTCGGGTCAAGTCGACTTGCTCTATGTCGGCAGGCGCCCCACCGCTGATGAGATCAAACTTGCCTCAGTCGGGGAGATTGACGCGATGATACGAGCCGTCGCCTCCGAGAATGGAGCGACGTTCATCACGAGTGATATTGTCCAAAGCGAGGTCGCGCGCGCCAAAGGCTTAGACGTCACGTATCTCTACCCTGAAAAAAAAGCAGAACGACCGCTGTTGCTGCAGCGGTTCTTCACGCGTGACACTATGTCCGTGTTTTTGAAAGAGGGCGTGCCACCACGAGCAAAACGTGGTTCGATAAGCGACCTTAGATTGGTCACTATAAGAAAAACGCGGATGAGTGAGAAGGAGATTCGCGCTATTGCTACAGACGTCATTGAACAAGCTAAGTCACGCTCTGACGGTTTTATTGAACTGGAACGCCGTGGCGCTACGATTGTTCAGCTTGGCATGATACGAATCGCCATTGCTCGACCCCCGTTTTCTGACGGCATCGAAATAACCGCGGTCCGCCCGATAGCGACGGTTAAACTCGACGACTACAAATTCGCCGACGAGCTAAAGAGTCGGCTGAGCGAACCGACAAGAGGAATAATGATCGCAGGCCCTCCGGGTTCGGGTAAATCGACGTTAGCGCAAAGCGTCGCGGAGTTTCTTGCCGGTCAAGGGTTTATCGTCAAGACGATGGAAAGTCCGCGCGATTTGCAGGTTCCGGATAACATCACGCAGTACGCCGCGCTCGAGGGCGACATGGCCAAGACAGCCGACATTCTGCTGCTTGTGAGACCAGACTATACGATCTATGACGAGCTCCGCAAGACCAGCGATTTCAGGACGTTCGCCGACATGCGCCTCGCAGGCGTGGGTATGGTAGGCGTCGTGCATACGACGCGCGGGATCGACGCGCTTCAGCGCTTGATAGGCCGCGTAGAGTTTGGTATTATTCCTCAGGTTGTTGACACGATCATATTCCTCAAGAAAGGTGAGATTGAATCCGTATATGACGTCCATTTTGCCGTAAAAGTGCCATCGGGAATGACGGAGGCAGACCTTGCACGGCCGGTCATCGAGGTCAGAAACTTTGAGACGAACAAGGTCGAGCACGAGATTTACCTTTTCAGCAGGCAGGTCGTTGTTATGGCGGTAGGCCCGCGGGAACGAGGCAAAGCAAAGCCAACGTGGAAATTCGCCGCTCGAGAGATTGAGAAGGAGATCGATAAGTATGCCAAAGAGCCGGTCAGCGTCGAGATTCTCTCGGACACTCGTGCCAACGTCTACGTGAGCGACAAGGACATATCCCACGTGATCGGCAAGGGTGGCAAGAATATCGAAAAAGTTGAAGACGTCCTTGGGATTGATATTGACGTTCTCCAGACCACTGAAGAGCCACAAAGAAAGGTCAAAGATCGTGAAAAGGCGCCCCCCCAAAAAGCTACGGCAAGTGCCGAAGTTGAGCTCAGCGACCGCCACGTGATTGTGACGTCAGATGCCCGGCCCGGCGACATCGTGGACGTGTTGATCGATGATGAGTATCTCTTCACAGCTACCATCGGGCGAAGCGGTGAGATTAAGGTGACAAAGGGGACCAACATCGCCAATCGCATCTTAGACGCGCTTGACCGCGGCGCACGGATTATGATGCGAAGCGCGTGAGGCGCGTGAGCTTCGGCTTAAGGAACGCAACAGTTGATGTTGACGCCGCTCACCCTCTGCGCTTGCAGCAATCAAAAGAGATTAGTAGAACATCCGGCACAGCTAGTAGCAGCGCGCCGTCGTGCGGAAGGCGCGGCTGATGGAACTCGTGTGACAGGAATGAAAACGCAAAAGTTGATGCCGCCTCTGCTGTATGTGGGAATCTTCGCGGGGATCCCTTTGGCAATCATCGTCGCCCTTTTCTTTCTGCCCGTCTTGAACAGTGTCGATCCGACCGCAATCGTCATTCTCATTATTTTTACCGTTCTAGTTGTCACGCTGTGGCTGTTCGTCCCGCGCGAAGAGCTAGTAACGCGAACGCGAAAAGCCCGGTCCAGGCGACCTCTCTACGAAGAAGGCGAGAGACGCGAGCCGTTCGTTGACGTCGTCGAAAAATCCACCCAACATCCGGCGGCGCAGCCGCAAGTGAGACGGAAAGCCCAGAGCAACGCCCGCAAGAAGAGCGGCAAGAAGAAAAAGCGCTAGCAAGCACTGGGCAAACCAGCCTTAGTCGCTGCCCCAGCACACGGAGAGAATCTGCCGCGTCAAAGCACGACAGCTGTCGCCACTGAAATCCCGTCGATCTCTCGGATTTCCGCCAAGACCGCATCTTGAATAGGATCGTCCAGCGCGAGCACCATCACCGCGCCGCCCCTAACTTTGTCGCGGCCGACGTTCATGCCGGCGATGTTGATGTTGTTATTACCGAGTAGCGTACCGACCTTGCCGATGACGCCAGGCTTGTCGATGTGGGACGTAATCAGCATGCATCCTTGCGTCTCTGCGTCGACGTGATAATTGCCGATCTTGACTATCCTCGGCTGATCCCCCAAGAAGAGGGTTCCCGACACCGACCAGTCCCCTTTGTCGCTGTTTATTTTGACCGTTATCAGACTCTGAAAGTCTTCGAGCTTTTCTGTCTTCGTCTCGGTAATCCGAATGCCACGCTTCTTTGCAAATATTTCTGCGTTGACAAAATTGACTGGCGATTGCAGCACGTGGTCAAGGACGCCTTTAAGCACGGCAATAGTTAGCGGGTGAACGTCGCACTGGCCAACCTCGCCGGTATATGTGACGCCGATGCCTTGAATCTGCCCCTCGACGAGCTGAATGCAGAACTTGCCGAGTTGCTCCGAAAGCGGCATATAGCTCCGCACCGCCCCAAACGTCTCCGCCCGTATCGATACGTTAACCGCGTTTCGGACGGGTTCGCCCTTGAGCGCGCCAAGCGTTTGCTCTGCGATAGAAACAGCAACGTTGATCTGCGCCTCGACCGTCGAGGCCCCGAGGTGGGGCGTCAAGATGCAGTTGTCGAGCGACAGGAGCGGACTTCCTGTGGGGGGCTCGTGTTCAAAGACGTCTAGCGCTGCTCCGGCGATCTTGCCGCTCTTGAGGCCCTCGTACAGCGCTTTTTCGTCTATGATGCCACCGCGCGCAACGTTCAAAATGCGGACGCCGTCGCGCATTTTCGCGATCTCTTTGGCGCCGATCAAGTGGTGCGTCTCCTTGGTCAGCGGCGTATGAACGGTGATAAAGTCCGATTTGGCGAGAACTTCGTCAAGCGATGCCAGGTCAACGCGGAGCTCTTTAGCGCGCTCTACGGTAATAAAGGGATCGTATGCAATGACGTTCATGCCGAGGGCGCGCATCCGTTTCGTCACTTCGGCCCCGATGCGTCCGAGGCCGAGAACGCCGAGCGTCTTGCCGAAGACTTCGACCCCGAGAAACCGCGAGCGTTTCCACTCGCCCTTCCTGACCGAAACGTTTGCCTGCGGGATGCTGCGCGAAAGCGCCATCATCATGCTTATAGTGTGCTCTGCGGCGGAGATCATGTTGCCCTCAGGCGCGTTTATGACGATGATGCCCTTCGCCGACGCAGCGTCAACGTCGATGTTGTCGACGCCTACGCCCGCGCGTCCGATCACCTTGAGGTTTGATGCATCGATGACGGCTTTCGTTACCTGTGTCCCACTTCTGACAATAAGCGCATCGTAGTCGCCGACGATGCGGATAAACTGTTCTGGCGAAAGATCCGTCCTCACGTCGACGTGGTGCTCTCTTTTAAGCAGCTCGACTCCGGCTTGCGACAGGGGGTCACTTACAAGTATCCTCATGGCAACGATTCCTCGTCAAAAAACTGAAGCGCACAAAGCGTGTCAACGCTATTCGCATTACCTACACGTCGAAAGCGTATTTCTACTTTTGGTCGGAAAGGCTTATGTAATTACTGCCGCACATAGCAGTGATAAAACTGCAAAGGATGCGAGCATGAAAGATAAAGCAACTGTCGTCTGGCTTGAGGACGTCCGCATTGAAGACGTTCCTTCCGTGGGAGGAAAGGGGGCAAGCCTCGGAGAGATGATAAGCGCGGAAATTCCTGTGCCGCGGGGTTTCGCTGTCACCGCGCAAGCGTTTCGACGCTTTTTAGACGAGACGGGCATCGCCCCGCAACTTTTTGCCGCACTCCGCGTGAACGTCGACGACGCAAAGGAACTAGAAGCGGCCGCCGCTAGCGCCAAGAAGCTCGTGCTGAAGACGAAGATGCCGCAACACATGCGCAGCGACATCATGAGTGCCTACAACGAGCTGGCAAAGAGAGAAGGAGATACGCCTTTAGTAGCTGTGCGATCGAGCGCAACGGCCGAAGACATGCCCGAAGCGAGCTTTGCAGGACAACAGGAGACATTTCTCAACGTGCGAGGCGCCAGCAACGTGGTCGTCGCAGTTCAAAAATGCTGGGCATCCCTGTACGGCGCTCGGGCCATTTTCTACCGCGTCAAGCAAGGTTTTGAGCACGATTCCGTAAATATATCCGCCGTCGTCCAGAAGATGGTCAACGCGGACAAGTCAGGGGTCATGTTCACGACCAACCCGACGACCGGTGCGTCAGAAGCGATTATCGAGGGATCTTGGGGTCTTGGAGAGGCCATCGTGTCAGGCTCCGTGTCGCCGGACACGTACCTCATCGATAGGAAGACCCGTCAAATCAAAGCAAATGTCGCCACCAAGAAAGTTATGGTTGTGAAGGATCAAAAAACGGGCGCTACGATTACCAAGGACGTCCCAGCAGACCTGCAGAACAAAAGAGTCCTCAGCGACGCCGAGCTGTATACCATTCTCGACCTAGGCGAACTCATCGAAGAGCATTACGACAGCCCTCAAGACATCGAATGGGCGATCGAAAAGGGCGAGGTGTACATCGTACAATCGAGACCAGTGACGACGATTAGGAAAGGAGGCGCAGCACAAGAGACGAGCACAGCAGGCGAGGCAGAGAAGTTGCTCGAAGGCCTCGGGGCATCTCCCGGCCAAGCGTCTGGCGAAGTCAAAATCATTAGAAGCGTGGACGAGCTCGATAGAGTTTTGGACGGGGACATCCTCGTTACCGCGATGACCTCCCCAGACATGGTTCCCGCGATGCAAAGGGCAGCGGCGATCGTTACAGACGAAGGCGGTTTGACCAGTCACGCGGCCATCGTTTCCAGGGAACTCGGAGTACCCGCTGTGGTGGGAACGAAGGAGGCCACCAAGAAGCTTACTGATGGCATGCTTATCACCGTTGACGGCGAGCGGGGGCTTGTCTTCTCGGGACGACTCAAACGGGCTGAAGCGGCGGCGCCCGCGGCGGCTGTGGTTACCGCAGGCGCGGCAAAACCCATCACTGCCACCGAAGTCAAGGTAAACGTTTCAATAGCTCAGGCCACAGAACGAGCCGTTGCAACCGGAGCGGACGGCGTAGGACTCTTACGAGTCGAACACATGATCATCGGTATGGGCAAACACCCGCACTGGTACATCGAACACAACGAAAAAGACGCGTTTATTAGTGAGCTCGAAAAGGGCATCCGAACAGTGGTCGACGCGTTCTTCCCGCGACCCGTGTGGGTGCGCACGCTCGACGCCCCTACCGACGAGTTCCGGCAAATGGAAGGCGGCGAGGAGGAGCCGATCGAGCCGAACCCGATGCTCGGCTGGCGTGGCATACGGCGCGACCTGCGTGATGTTGAAGTCTTCAAGATGCAGCTCCAGACGTTCAAGAACCTTATCGACGACGGCTATACGAACATCGGCATCATGCTGCCCCTCGTTCAGCACCAAGACGAAGTGCGAGCAGCGAAAGAGACCATCGCAGAAATAGGTATTGATTTTGAACAGGTGGACGTCGGTATTATGATCGAGATCCCAGCATCGGCGCTCATTATTGAGGACCTCATCGCCGAGGGAATCGATTTCATCTCGTTCGGGACGAATGATCTCACTCAATATACGCTCGCAGTCGATCGTAACAACGAAAACGTTGCCGCCCTCTACAACGAGCAGCATCCCGCAGTGCTGAAGCTGATGGACTACGTTATTCAGTGCTGTAACAAAGCGGGCGTTGTCACATCAATATGCGGTCAGGCAGGCTCAAATCCGAAAATGGCAGAGAAACTGGTGCGCATGGGCATTAGCAGCATTTCGTCGAACATTGACGCAGTCGAACGCGTCAGGGAAGCAGTCGCGCGAACCGAGATGCGCATCATCCTTGAGGCTTCACGAGATCTGACGAACGAAGACTAGGACCGCTTCGTTCAGTTGAAAACTCAGCAATGCACGATACCAGGGAACCAATGCGGTTGAACAGAGGCTACGAGCGAGTCCTCAGTTCAATGTGCACATACCCGCACCCAGCCGCCGTCCGGGCACACATCGACCACATCCACACGAACCTAGGCGATCCGAACCTGTTCCCCGAAATGGCCGCGCTCGAACGGCGCGCCATTGCTATCCTCGGATCTTTCCTCGGCGCCGCTGACGCCGTCGGGTACATCACTTCAGGCGGCACCGAGTCGAACATACAGGCGATACGAGCGAGCAAGCTGATCTGCGGGGCGCGAAAACCAAACATTGTTGTTCCTGAGTCCGCACATCAGTCGTTTGAGAAGGCCCAAGACTTTACCGGAGTAGAGGTGCGTCAAGCGCGGCTAGACGAGCGCTATGCCGTTGACGTCAGCTCTGTCGAAGAGCTCGTTGACGAGAACACCGCGTGCGTCGTCGGCATCGCCGGTTCTACAGCTCTCGGGGTTGTTGATCCGATTCCCGCCTTAGCACGCGTCGCGTGTGATACCGACGCCTTTCTGCACGTTGATGCCGCGTTTGGGGGCCTCGTTCTCCCATTCCTTGAAAAAAAGTACCGTTTTGACTTCCGAGTGGAAGGCGTGCGATCCATAGCCGTCGATCCGCACAAAATGGGCATGAGCACAATACCGTCAGGCGGACTTCTATTCAAGGAGCCGACTGATTTCGACGCCCTGAGCACGAACACGTTTTACTCAGTGGAGCGGTCCATGACGGGTACACGAGGCGGGGCTTCGGTAGCTGCGACACTAGCCGTGCTCGAGCATCTTGGGTTCGACGGATATAGAGACGTTGTGCGTGAATGTATGCGGCTGACCAATCTGTGTGTTGAAAGGGCTGCGGAATTTGGGGTCTATCCCGTGGTCACGCCTGTGATGAATATCGTCGCATTCAAGTTGCCTAACCTACAGCGGGTCGCACTACGACTCACGGCGCGCGGCTGGCGCGTATCGGTAATGGGCGGCGCATTGCGACTCGTCATTATGCCCCATATCGATGAAGCGACGATCCTGCAGTTTGTCGACGACTTAAGAGAGATCGTAAAAGTTGACCCGTAATCACATTTACTCCCACGCCAGTGCCGAGAACGCGTCTGACCGACGAAGCGTAGAAATGGACTTTGAAATTGAGCGAATAGCTGAACTCGTGGAGGAGAGAAAGGCCCGTGTCATACGGCTTCAATTTCCTGAAGGATTGAAGCGTTATGGGCCCGACGTAGCAAAGCGCATCAAGCGACAGATCGACGTGACCGTGTTACTCTCAGGCAACCCATGCTACGGGGCGTGTGATCTTGACTATGACGCAGAAGCGGACTTGCTGGTTCATTTTGGTCACGCGGAGATTCCTGAACTCGCAGCTCAACGAGTACATTTTGTTGAGGTGCGGAGCGACGTCGACGTCATTCCAGTCGTAAATCAGGCGCTCGGACTTATCAAAGGCCCCCGGGTCGGTCTCGTGACAAACGTTCAACACGTGCACACGTTGGGCTCCGTCCGCCGTTGCCTCGAATCAGCTGGGCTTCAGAGTGCCATCGGATCCGGTGACGGGAGAATCAAATACCCCGGCCAGGTCTTAGGCTGTAATTTTTCGTCTGCACGTGCGATCGACGTTGACGAGTATCTATATATTGGAGGCGGCGTCTTTCACGCTCTCGGCGTGGCGCTGGCAACTGGCAAGCAGGTCATCGCCGCTGATCCGTTTCTGCACAGAACCTCCCTTCCTGACGCGAACCTCATTGTGAAGCAACGTTATGCCCTCATCACGAAGGCGCTCGACGCACGTACATTTTGCGTTCTCGCTGGCACAAAGACCGGACAACGGCGGCTTGACTTTGCCCTCGAACTCGCACAACAAGCCATAGAGCGCGGCTACGACGCGTACACAGTGACGATAAACGAACTGACTCCGTGGACGCTGTACCAGTTTCCCGCAGAAGCGTACGTCAACACCGCCTGCCCCCGTGTCACGATAGATGACGCAAGTCGTTTTAAAGCCCCGATGCTGACGCCAATCGAGTTTGAAATGGTGGTCGGAAAACGAGATCTCAGCGAGTACGCTTTAGACGAGTTCTCGCGCAGCTGAAAACGGCTGAACTCACGTCGGCTTGCCCGCGCTGCCCTCACCCCCGGGGCTCGCCTAGGGAGATTGTAGTGGAGAAGCAGGAACGCCGTCAACTTTCTTCTTCGCGGTGTTGGCGAACGCATCGAGTTTCAGCTGCATCGCCCGTTCAAGAGGTCTCTCGATAGGATACATACCGGTCAGACAGCCCAGACAGAGCTTCTCACGGGGAAGGCCGATAGAGTCGATCAGGCCGGCGAGCGTGATGTACTTGAGTGAATCAACGCCAATCATCAGTTTTACGCCGTCCACACTTTTACGGGCGGCAATGAGCTCCCCGTACGTCGGCATGTCGATCCCCAGATAACACGGAGAGACGATTGGCGGCGTTCCTATGCGCATGTGCACTTCCTCTGCCCCAGCTGCCCGCAGCATGTCGACGATCTTGCGCGA
Organism: Methanomicrobia archaeon; assembly: GCA_015661395.1. Taxonomy (GTDB): domain Archaea; phylum Halobacteriota; class Bog-38; order Methanoflorentales; family Methanoflorentaceae; genus Methanoflorens. Next base: position 15,002 of record JACWML010000031.1, read on the forward strand.
CGTCGTTCCGCGCACAATTGAATCATCGATCATCACAACCCGCTTGCCGGCGATGTGCTTCTTGATCACGTTCAGCTTCAGTCGCACGGCGGTTTCGCGCAGATCCTGACCGGGCATAATAAAGGTCCTGCCCACGTAGCGGTTCTTTATCAATCCCTCGGTGTAAGGCAGCTTAGATTTTTCGGCGTAGCCAATAGCAAAAGCGATTCCCGAATCAGGAACCGGAATGATGATATCTGCCTCAACGTCGCCCTCTGCGAGCGTTTGACCAATTTTGCGCCGCACCTCGTAGATCAAAGCGCCATCCAGTATCGAGTCAGGGCGAGCGAAGTAGACATACTCGAACATGCAGTGCGCTGTCACTGCCGTTTTTGAAACCTTTTGGCTTACGAACCCGTCTGGATGAAGGACGATAATCTCTCCCGGGCGGACGTCTCTAAGAAGCTCCCCTCCAAGCGTGTCGATGGCAGCGCTCTCGCTCGACAAGACGTAGCCATCGTCGAACCTACCTATGCAGAGCGGCTTTATGCCGAAGGGGTCGCGGATGCCTATGACCGTATCGTTGATGAGCAGCGTGAGCGAGTAGGATCCACGTAGCTTGTTCATCAGCTCCTGAACGGCAGTGATGGTGTCGTAGCGCATGAGTTCCTTCACGAGCAGGTGCGCAATGACCTCAGTATCTGAATCTGACACGAAAATGCGGCCTTCGGCCTCAAGCGCCTGCCTAATCTCAAAAGAGTTCACGATGTCGCCATTGTGCGCTATGGCAATGGTACCCCCTCGATAGTTTACGAGGGCAGGCTGGCAGTTTTCTACCCTACTGAGGCCCGTGGTGGAATACCGCACGTGACCGATCCCTCGAGGTCCCTTGAGATGCCCGAGCCGGTGTTCGTCGAATACCTCGTGAACGAGGCCCATCCCGCGCTCAATGTGGATTGCCGAGTCGTGCGTGGCAATACCAGCCGATTCTTGGCCGCGGTGCTGCAGCGCGTAAAGACCGTAGTAGATAGGTAATGCGGCATCTTTGGAATCCAAGGCGATTCCGAACACGCCACACTTGTCTTGCATCAACCCTGTCCCTTTTCAAGGAAAAAATTAATACTTATTGAGGAAGCTATACTTCCGAAGCCTCCTGGAGCGACCAAATCCGCAGTGAACGCACGTTTTTTTGCGAAAGTTATAAGAGACAGAGCCGCAACGCCTGCACATCACGTGCGAGCGTTTCTGCCGCTTGCCCATCGACGGTGTTCCCTTTGTCATTCAGTTGCCTCGTAGAGCGTAGCTAAGGTGAGATGTAAACGACGTTGTCGCCCCGGACCACGATGGTGCCAAACTTCTTTATGGCCTCACCGTCTTTGAGCTCTTCAGCCTTGTCGAGAACAAGATTGAGGTGGACGTCATATCCCTGAAGCTCCCCTCTAAAATCTCTGCCCCCTTTGAGCCGCACGATCACTGGCATTTCCAAGGATTCGTTCAAGATATCAAGCGGCCTCTGACTCATTCTATGCCTCTCGTAAGTAGTTCTTCCCTGATAAGATACTTAAGTTTATCTTTGAGCGCCTTTTAACATCTACATGCGTGGCTGGCAAGCAACGACATTTTATGAAGGCCGACGCGGCACGGAGTGTCGTGACCGCGCTCAGCGCGTACGACACCGAGAGCACGTTAGAGGGGAGACTTGAAGTGCTCGAAACACCGGAGCGCACGCTCATTCTTTTGAACGGGGTGCCCGTGGCTCTATGCATTAACAACACGCCCTTTTTTACGGTACGCGGCGCCGCGGAACTCAAGCCCCGAAGACATCTCGTCACCGTCGACATGGGCGCCGTGCGATTCATCAGAAACGGCGCGGATGTCATGAGTCCCGGCATCGTGGATGCCGACGCCAGTATAGCGCCTGACGATCTAGTCGTAGTCGTCGATGAACGACACAAAAAGCCGCTCGGCATCGGAACGGCGCTCATTGCTGGCGCAGAAATGATTCGGGCGAGGAAGGGGAAGGCGGTGCAGATCGTGCACCACGTGGGCGACAAAATCTGGTATGTGTCATCTTAGCTCGTTTCCTTGCAATGCAAACACGCAGATCGTGCCTCCGGCTGCCGTTGGGGCCGAGGTAACTATATCAATGGTGGCGGCGCTATGTATCGGTACCGCGAGACTTCTTAAGAGTGAAACACAAAGACTATAAGATGCAAATGTGGTAACATGGAAAGAAGTCTATTGTAGGTGAACGTTCCAAATGGCGCAAAAAAGTTTGATCGATAGAATTTTTGGGAGTCGCCCTCACGCAGAACCGGATGAATACCTGGAGCTGGACCTCGGAGAGTACGAAGAGGTGCTTGAGGAGGAACCTGCAGGCACGTATGTCAAGGTCGCGGAGTTAATCAACGTGAGCAATCTCACGCAACTGAAAGACGAGGTCTATAAGGGCAACATCGTCATCATTGACATAGCCCACGTAAAGCAAGATCGCGTCACCCTCGACCGAATCGTCAAGGAACTGAGACAAGTAGCAACGGATATTCACGGCGATATCGCAGGGCTTGGAGACGACCAAATCATTGTGACCCCGATGTCGATCAAGATCGACCGCAAGAAGCTCGGGGCAAGCTCCTATTAGCTCCGGCACGCTCCATCACGCCAACATTTTTAGGTATGACACAGCAAGCAGCGATCGTGAGCACGTGCCCTCTATGCGCACACGAGCTCACCTTTAGGTTCAATACCGACGAGATACCCTTCTTCGGCGAAATAATGCTCGTGAGTGCGAGCTGCGGGTGTGGTTTCAAGTATGCAGACACAATATCGCTCCACGAACGCGAAGCCGCACGCTATGAAATAGAATTTGACTGCGATGACTTTACGACGCGGGTGATCAGGTCGTCATCTGGCACCGTGCAGATTCCTGAACTGGGCGTGACTATAGAGCCGGGCTCCGCATCTGAGGCTTATATTTCCAACGTGGAAGGCGTACTCTGCAGAGTCGAAGAGGTCATCCAAACGGCCACGAAGTGGTCGGCGGATGATCCCGCCAAGTTCGAGCTAGGGAACCGACTGCTTGAGAGGATCGATGCCGTGCGAAGGGGCGAAGGAACGATGACCCTTGTTATTGATGATCCATTTGGTAACAGCGCGATTATTTCGCCGCGAGCTCAGCGCAGGGCGCTCTCTGAAAACGAAGCTCACCAGTTAAAGACGGGGATAATCACCGTAGACGTTTCGGAGTAACCTCCGCGCCGACGAAATCGGAGGTTCCGGATTCTGTTTTTTTAAGGTTACGGGCGTGGCCCCGCGTGAGCTTAAAAGTACAAGTGCGAACCAGAGTCAAGCAATTGGCCCCAACGCGCGGCGACGCTATGCGGCGGTCGACACGTCTGCGGCTTTCTAGGCCACAAGGCACTTGCCGTAATGGCGGCCGTGGCATTAGCGGCCGGCAGGCCGCGTCCTATTCGAAGAAGGGACTGCGGTCTTAGCTGCAATACTTGTTTATACAAACGTTGCCGATGTTAAGAACGCTGAGGTAAAACAATGCAAAAAACACTGGAAAATCTTGCAAAAGCCTTCGCTGGCGAAAGCATGGCGCGAAATCGATACACGTCATACGCCAAGATCGCTAAGAAGGAAGGCTATGAACAGATCGCCGACGCGTTACTCACGACAGCAGACAATGAACGCGAGCACGCGAGCTGGAATCTCAAACTGATCAACGCTCTCAAAGCGGGCGCAGCAGGAAACGCTGACGAAATACACATAGAAGCTACCGTCGAGACACCGCTGGGCGACACAGCCGCGAATCTCAAAGCGACAATCGCAGGCGAGCACTACGAAACAACGACAATGTACCCTGAATTCGCTGATGTTGCCGACAGTGAAGGATTGCCTGAAATCGCTAAGAGGCTACGGGCAATCGGCGTAGCCGAAGCCCATCACGAAGAGAAAAACAAGAAAATGCTTGCGCAGGTTGAAGCTGGCACCTTCTTCAAGAAGGATCGGAAGGTTGAGTGGGTGTGCCGAGAATGTGGCTACGTACACCTTGGCGAAGAACCTCCGGAGAAGTGTCCCGCTTGCGACCATGACCGGGCCTATTACCAGCTAAAATGCGAAGAGTATTGAGTCAGCCTGAAAGGCCCAGCGAGAGGTCGGTGGGCCGGCGATAAGTGAACGTTATCCGTCCTGTAATTTGAACCGCAATAGCGCGGCGATGCCCCCTAATTTCTCTAAGCGCTTCCCCGGCTCGAACTCGGTGCTAAAGACGACCACGTGCCCATTCGAATTATTCACGGCCGTCAATAGTCTGTCGATGGCCGTTCCCCTTTCCCGTTCACCTCGTAAGGTCTCGTCGCCTATGAGGAGGGTGTCGATAGCGCCCCATTCGTGCGCTTTGGCGACCTCGGCCATTCCGTACGCTGCTTTGCCATTAACGGCGATCTCTCCAAGCAGGGCGTCCATTAGGCGCGTCTCACGCACCAAGTGGGCATCTTTGATGAGCCTATCGACCGCGCCGCGCCGCAGCACCTCTTGAAAGCCAGAGATACCAACTGACGTCGTGTTTTCAACAATCAGCCGGTCTGGGAAGCTCGTGTCCTTCTGTGTCGCGAACCGAACGAAATCGTCTTTGATAAACCCTGGGCCAGCGACAATGTAGTCCTGAGCAGCGGTATTGAGCAACTGGTTGTATATTTGGGCAAAGAACTCCGTTTGTGAGCTTTCGTCCAGCTTGCCGGCGCTTTGCGTTATGCTCGCTACCTCCTCTACGCCATACTGCCGCAGCACGCCGATGTGTGCTTGTCCTGACTCAATCGTGGCGATGGCAATTTCCGGGCGATTGGATTCCTCTATGGCTTTTTTGATGCGATCTACCTGGTCGCGTCGCCACCGCTTGATTATCGAAACGTCTCGCAGCGGTTCGATACTTAGCGTGTGATGTGACCCCACGTCTTGGCCGGACTCGATGGTCCCGCTAATGCGGAGACGGTTTGCAAACCGATGAAACTCGACCGAATCGACGCGAATCCCAAGCCGCATAGGTTTTCGCTCTGTCTTCTCCGGCCGCAACTTGTCGCTCGCGCTTTCAACTTTGCGAAAGGTTAGCGCAAAAACCAGGTCGCCCTTCTCAACGAGGTGCCTCAAATGCCACAGGTCATCGATTGACTCGGGGAGGATGGTGATTTCACCCTCAAGCTTCACGAGAGACTTCTTCAAAAGGCGCATAACGACCTCCTAGCTCGGCTTGATAGGCCTCGGTTTCTCGCTGGCCCATCGTATATTGGTTGGCGACGGATTGAAGATGCATTCGAAAACGCTATGGGCAATACACGAGCGACGATGTGCGTGGCCCATCAGTTCCGTATCACAAAACGCATGCGCAAGTGCGTGGCCTGTGACGACCTTTCCACAAAACAACACGCAAACTCGACTTGCCCGCTCAAGCAGCCGGACCCCTTGAGCGGCCGTCGGCGTCGGCTTACGGTGTTGATGCAGTTCTCGCGCACCAATTCGGTGGGTCGTCAGGTAGGTAGAAGCAAACCTGCCGACGAAATCGTGCTCCACGCATGATTGCTTCGTCAACGATGCTATTTATACATGGTTTTACCAATTTCGCGTTCGTGTCAGGCAGAAACGACAAAGCCGTGTCTTGAGGGGCTGGCATCCCTTGTTCGCACCTCGCTACGGCGTCGCTTCAGGAAGACGACTGCTAGCACCCCTCAGTGCAGTCCAGTCGAACGAACGGCAGCGTATCCCCCAAAGGATTTAAAGAATAAATTTACACATCAGACTATGATCCAAGATAGAAACTACGCTGAGGAGGAAGTTGCAGAGGATTTGCTCGATCTCATACGAGAGTACGAGGCCGAGATAAAGAAGCTGAAAGAGCGGGAGAGCGCCCTGCTCAGGTCACTCCAAGCTAGCCTCGGTGACAGCGCGGCGGCCCTAATCAAAGAATATGTGGCGGTCAGAACTGATTGGTCACTGCGCCTTTTCGAGCTCGATCTGCGGACGCGCTATGCAGATGAAGAGGCAGCGACGTCAAAAGCAGTCGACCGGATATTCAAGGAGTATGGGTAAGGTAGCTCAAGACCGTTTGTCTCGTCTCAGCGGAACCGATGCGTCTGAACATCGTCGGCTGAAGCGCTAACTCACGTTCCTAGACGTCTAGTTTTCCAAAACGCCTAGTTTATATAATAGTATTTGGTTTTGCATGCATACAACCGCTCTTAGCGGTGGGCTATCATGAACGCGATAGAGATCGAAGGGCTTACAAAGCGCTATAAGAAGGGCGTCGTTGCCGTCGAAGAAGCAACCTTCACGGTGCCACAAGGAACCGCATTTGGGCTTCTAGGACCGATCGGCGCCGGGAAATCAAGCATCATCAACATGCTGCTCAATTTCATTCAGCCCAGCTCTGGAACGATCAAGATACTCGATCGCGAGATCCCCGCACAGTTTCACGAGGTGCAACAAAGGATCGGTTACCTGCCTGACCGCCCAGGCTTCTACGGCAACTTCTCTGCGGAAAATAACCTCAGATTCTTTGCCAATCTCTCAAACGTGCGCGAAGAGCGCGAAGAGAAGATCGAGAAGCTCTTTAAGCTAGCAGGGCTTGAGGGTAAGGAGACAACCCTCGTCCGCGCGTTTTCCCTTGGCGATAGGAAGCGACTCGGCATCGCTGCTGCGATGCTAAACGAGCCAGAATTGCTTATTCTAGATGAACCCAGCACGGGGCTTGACCCGCAAGGCAGGCGCGACATAATGGCGCTCATTCACGAGCTCAACGTCCACGACGTCACGCTGTTTCTCGCCACGCACAACGTTAGGGATATCGCAGAAATATGCGATGTGGTGGCGACAATGAGTGCCGGGCGCATTGCTGCGCCGACCACGACTAAGGATTTCGTGGCGGACGTGCGCGGCAAGACAGTGGAACTCGAAGTGGACATAGCCAACGTAAACGAACGCGTTCTACAGGCCATAAGGTCGGTGAAAGGTATTAAATCGATCCAATGCGAAGGACTCAAGATACGTCTTGAGTACCGGCCTGGCATCAACGAGGACGTAAACTACGTAATCACGCGCGCTGGGGGCCGTTTGCGCTCCATGCGCGAGTCGCCGTCGCTCGAAGAGGCATATGTTCGCAGGATAGGGGGAAGAACGCGTTGAGTGAGTTTTCGGAGTCCGCTTACAAGTTTCTTGCCATCGCACAAAAGGATTTTCAGTCCGCGGTGAAGACGAAGCGCTTCATCATCTTTGGAGTCATATTCGTGTTGCTTGCGCTTGTCGGCGCGTACTATGGTAATGTTGACGTCGCCCGATCGATTTCGCCAATAAGCGGTGCGCCAAATCCGGCGACGCAACCAGTCAACTACGCGATTAGCGTGTCGTACTCATATAGCGAAGCTATTTTGACGATACTTGCGCTGGCGCTTTCTTACGACGCCCT
>JACWML010000086.1 GCA_015661395.1 Methanomicrobia archaeon
ATCGCCGCCATGAGCGCCGACGAGGTGTTTGTGATCGCCGATTACGGCGCCGCAGACGGCGTGAATTCGAGCGAGTTGTTTGAAGCAGTCATCTGCCAGCTTCACGAGGTGAATCCCACGCTGGCTATCAAATTAGTTTATATTGATCTGGCGGATCCGGGGAATTTCGAGACCTTCTGGGCAACCTCGGCATTAGCGAAATTAAAGCATGTAGAGGCCCAATACATCCAGCGATCTTTTTATGAACCGTTTCCTGAGATAACAGGCAAACTCCGGATCGGTTTTTCGTCCGCTGCGCTGCACTGGCTGAATGCCAAAACGGTTGGACCTGAATATTTTCAGCATCCCCTCTGCATACAGCCCAACCAGTTGCCAGATTCGGAACGCAGAGAATTTGCGGAAAAATGGAAAGCGGATTGGCGGTCGTTTCTGCACGAATGCTCAAAGTCGCTGGTCAAGGGGGGTGCTTTATTTTTGGCCAACCTTGCCAATCTGGGGGACGACCGGTGGCCAGCGTCGCCTGGATATAACAACCTCAAGGACATTTGTCAAGAGTTATGTGAGGAGAAAAAGCTTTCCGAAGCTGAGTTAAACGCTATTTTCATACCGGATTACTTTGCCTCGCCCCATGAAATGTTGCGTTTGCTGGATGAAAACGATCTTAGGTGTTTTGCCGTAAACGCCTATGATCCCTTGACCGTGCCGTGCGCCTATTTTGCTAAGGCGCAGGACAAGCTGGACGACCCACAGGAACGGTCCAAGCTTGCCGCTAACCTGGCCCAAGTGGTCCGGGCCTGGAGTGAATCGTCGATGCGGATCGGACTTTACGCAGACAACAAAGACCTGATAGAAGACATTTATCGACGTCTGCGGGACAAATTCTATGAAAAGCCTGAGGGTTTGCCTTATCAATATTGCCTGCTCGAACTCGTAAAAAAGACCTGAAGAACGGGTGAAATTTGATTGACCTCTCCTCTTTTTAAACATCCAGCGTCTCTAATCGAGGCAATTGGCATCGGACATGATCCATCCAGTGCATTAGAGACGGCCGTCTTCAAACTTTCAAGCAAAAAATGCTAAAGGAATCATTTTTTAATCTTCATAATTACTTTCTGTGCCCTCTGACGGGGTATCGACGTTTAAGATTCGCAAAAGTGTCAAGGAACTCGTACCGCAGCGATAATAGGTGTGGCCTCTTTGCAAGATGAGGTACTGCTTGTCGTTCCCCGGCTCATGCTAGTGATCACTTCCTTTTTCGGCATAAACGACGAAATGAGAAAGCTTGTTGAGCGGCGGTCAGCGAGGCGTTATATTCGACGTCTCATATTCAGGCATAGAAGTCGTTCAAGAATTGCTTGATATCGAAGAAGACAAACGCATCCACGGCGACTACCGCGGGATTCCTTTCGGCGTGTTAAACAGAAGAATCTGCTTGAGTTCCAACGTATAAACTCGGCCTAGAAACGGATTGAATCTTCGCTCAACGGACCGTCTCACTCTGAGAATTCGACTTCGCCCCAGTTTCGCTTATAAATATTGCAGACATGCTCAGGCAGCGGATGTTTATGAAACCGCCAATCGACTCGTTCTGGGGCTGCAGTTGGCGCCTTTATTAGGCTCCTTTTACGTGCTTGTCCAATCTGTTCTACACTCCTTTTAAGAACTGAATCTCAAACATATTTGGGACAAACACTGCTAAGTGCTGTGATCAGCTTTGCTCTACATACCGCACCCAGCGCTGCCCACGACGTGACCAACGCAGCGGTTCGGTCGAGCCTCATCTTAGCGCTTTGAACGCTGATAGTAGCGTGCACCTGTTGCGGTGTGTCGGATTCAGGTGGCCAAAGGAGCACTCTCTACACTTAAAGTCTCTTTCGTGTTGGCAATCTAGCATATCATCCTGTATAAACGAACACCGCCCACGCTAACTTGATGCGATGCTGATCTTTCGATGTATCGTACGAGACTGCCGATAGCCCGCGGCGGAAGATTACTCCGCTACGCTAAAATGATAGTTCCGCTTAGATGCCCGATGAAGGTTTCGTGGGTTCCGTGGACACTTCGGGATAGCGAAAAATATCCGCTTCCTCCGATGACGCTAGCGAACCGTCCTGTGCCGCCATCAATCTGATATGTGCGGCTGCCAGGTGGCACGTGCAAGCTAATCGTGTCGCCTTTTGCAAAGGTGATCGTCATGTAAAACGGTTGGGGGTTTAGTGTCCCGGTTGTTTGATGCGCCTCCACCCGCGACCATCCATAGTGCGTGAAGACGCCCGTCCCAGTGTACGTCGTGCCGCCAGCCACTGCGACGTACGTTCCTGAGAAGATTCCTGCAAAAGGCAGGGTGCGATGTCCACACGTGTGCGCGGTTTGCTGTGCTCCATCTGCCGCGACCACGCAAGTTGCCGTAAGCGGCAACACCGCGACGGCTAACACCACGAACGCTATTATGAGTTTTCGTTGCATCAAGGTCCTCCCGATGCTTGCTTCTGACAGACTCATTCCTTGTTGGCACGTTTTTCGATTTAAGGTTGCCGTTTTTTCCCCAGCTCGTCATTCGCTCTCATGATGCCCCACTAGTTGAGAAGCAGCTTACAGTGACAGCACAAATTGCGTATTTTACCAGTACACATATATATGTCGCAAACGTGCTCAGGCAGCGGACGTCTATAAAACCGCCAATCGACTTGATCCGGCGGAGCTTGTATTAGGCTCCAGTTGTTGTGTCGAATTCGTCAGTCGAACCGTTCAGATGTTAATAAGTCGGTCGAAGCCTCTATATGGGTTTCGAAGCGCAAAAACATCGTCAGTCCTAAAAATGCTTGATGGGCGCAGCTGATGATTCTTAGGGTTCTAGAGACTTGAGCTGTTCGTGTATCCCACGTTCATAACGAGCAGCCCCTCGTCACGTTGCTTACACTTAACATGAAGCTCGCATTGTCCACAGTGAGCCATAAAATAAAAAGAAGATAACAACCGCGCTAAGTGCTTGGGCAATTCAAGGAACAGTCTAAACGATTCATAGCGGGAGTCAAGCCTCGTTTTGGTCAGGTAAGTTAGGAACGCTCTGGCATAACTGAGAAATTTCGCTTGGGTGCCGTTGCTGCAGAACCTGTCTAGAGCGTACGTCCGTAGCGCCTCCATACGCGCTTTGTCTATCCTCCCTTGTGTGCATTCCCAGAACGCTGCGGCGGCACGACGTGGCCAGCCGAGCGAGTAGTGTGACAGCCCTACCAGCCGGAAGCTGAGAAACGATTCAAGCTCTTCGGGCGTGTAGTATAGTTCCAACGACGCGAGGGACTGAGTAACGCCGCTGCTATCGTCGTCGAGCTTGTAGGCTAATTTGCTTCTATGCTTCTGTTGGTCAAACAGCTCTTCACCGTCTTTGTTTTCAAATCGGAGGCTAAGCCGCCGTCGGACTCGTATTGGGCCTGCTGATCGGGATTCTCTCAGGCTACAGCGCAGTAGCGCGGGGAAGGTAGTGTCGCTTTTAAAGGTTTCTATACGGGTGCACAGACTTTTTTCTGCCTCGGTGAGCTACGGTGTCACATGGTTTTAAAACTTCGTGATAAGTTTTTAAAACTGTGTCATCGCTAGGCATGCTATGTTCTGTGACGATCAGGAAAGCCTGTTTTCCTTCGTGTCGAGTTTCAAAAATGCGAGCTATCTCCCCTATAGCCTGTGAATAACTTTTAGGCAAGCGGAGTTGTGGGTAGGCGATGCCTTTAGCTCTTAGCTGGCCGATCTTCGATTTTCCTATAAGTTGCATAATCTCACCGATTTATCTGACATCTCACAACTACCTATTCAACCTTTCCAATCAATCGCCCCTCTCCGTGTCTCTCGCTTGCTTCGCAAGCTCAAC
>JACWML010000032.1 GCA_015661395.1 Methanomicrobia archaeon
TGGCACGAGACATTGTCTTTCGTAATGACCTCCTGCCGCGGAATGTCTAGGGTATTCACGCGTAAGTCTACTTTCTTGAGCGATTGAAACGCTGGGAACACGTAGCGCAATCCTGGGGCGTAGACGGCTCTGAACGCTCCGAAGGTGAATTTTACCCCTCGTTCGTATTGGTAGATCACGCGAAGGCCAGTGAAGAGATAAATAGCGATGACCACGACGATAAAAATCGCGACGTCAACGATGGGACTAAAATCTATTTGACCAAACATGGATGACACCGCTTACTCAAATGGCGCGCGGGGTGATCAACTTTTCCAGCAAAAAAGCTCCGCTCGGCCACTTCAAAAAAAATACTGGTACGGATCCATATTTCGTTACCAGCCGCTACCGGAGCATCGAAGAAGGTCTTGATATCCTCGCTCACGTTCTGGAATCCCTCTGGCGGCAGCGGTGCATTGCTTGCACACCCTAAGTCGGGCTAACGTATAGGCAGGACTGAATATCCTCTCCAAGTTTTCCGATTGCATCTGCCCGGCACCGCTGGCAATGGCGCATCTGTTTCAAGTATTTTGCACACTCGTCCTGCATTGTACGCTTCATCTCCATCGTTGGCGGCGCAATATCGGCAAACTTGTATTGTGCAATAAGGGGGATAACGTTGAATGTATACACCCCCATTTCGCCTACCTTTTTCGCAATCTCCGGAATATGTTTGTCGTTGATGCCCGGAATGTAGACTGTATTGATTTTCACGATCATATGCAGCTTTACCGCCTCTTCAATGCCTTTTAACTGTTGGGAGAGGAGAATTTTTGCACCTTCGATCCCCGTGTAGCGTTTGCCCTTGTAATTAACAAACTGGTAGATCTTTGCGCCGATCTCCGGGTCAATGGCGTTAAGGGTGACGGTGACATTACCCACATCATATTTCTGGAGCAGGTCGATCTTATCGGGGAGCAATAGTCCGTTTGTACTAAGGCACTTGATAACATTGGGGTACTGCTCGTGAAGGCGGCGAAGCGTTTCAAAGGTCTCTTCATTTGCGAGTGGCTCACCCGGCCCGGCGATCCCTATGACCTTAATATAATCATATTTGTCAATTACTTCTTTAACCAGTTCCATAGCTTCATCAGGGTTGAGTACTTTTGTTGTGACACCGGGGCGGCTCTCGTTCACACAGTCAAAGTCACGAATACAGTAGTTGCACTGGATATTGCATCTGGGTGCTACCGGAACATGACACCGCCCGAATGTGTGGCACGCTTTTTCGGAAAAGCATGGGTGTTCCTGGATCTTGCGCATCTGTGACGGGTCCCACAGGACTTTACTACCTGCGACATCTGCAATTCTCATTTCATCGGACATAGTCAACACCACTACGTGCGTTGTGAATGTTTAAATAAAGTTCAATTGTGGTAGAGTGATCCACTTTACCCTTAACCACTTTGTTTTCCCATTTGTTAAAGGTTGTCGGTTTCATTATTGATAAAAGGGATTATCCGTATCTCTCAGGCAATTCTCTCCCCATAGAGTCGACGGTGGATGAGCTCAGAACACCTTTACAGCTCCAAAAGGGTTTTTCATGAGTCATGCTTTTGTTACTCTCTTCAGTCATCTTATCGACCTGCTAAATTGCAGCAAGCGCTCTGCGCTGCCTTGTGATGTGGTCCGCGTGGTTCCGCTCGTTTGTTCAGAAACCCCAAAAAAAAGCGGCTGGGCGCTTCGCAAAGCATCCCAAAAAGACTTGCGTATATTATTATGGAAACATTAATATTAAAATGTTTGCTTGATGTGTCCCCATCGAACGCGCACATCAAGCATCAAGGTACTTACCTGGAAGATCGCAGCATTACCTGATCTTATTCGCCGCCCCAGTCTTCTTCGGGGAGTTCGCAGCACTTCCTGAGAGCGTCACGAGCTGTCGCGACAGCTGGTATGCCTGCCGTCACCGCGAGGACCCCCAGCGTGTCGAGGACCTCCTCACGCGAAGCGCCCATGTTCATTGCAGCTCGCATCTGTGCGGTTGCGCACGCTTCGCAGCCCATTGCAGAAACGACTGCAAGGGCGATTAGTCTCTTTGTTTTGGCTGAAATCGCTCCGTCGCTCAAAAGCGCTTTATCCATGTTATAGATGACGTCAAACATCTTCGGATGCGACTCGTAAATAAGCTTCAGAAGCGCTGGGGAGAATCCCATGTCTTTCCTAAGTTCTTTAAGTTCTACATCTCCAATAGGCATGTTTCAAACCTCTAAATACTGATAAATGTTATAATATAAATCAATAGGTGAATCGGTGACAGCGAATTCACCGGGTTGTGACAGCTCCAGAAACGAAGCTGGCGCCTAAGTCAAGAGCCGCACTGCACGGCGTGCCGACTAAGGTGGGCCGTGTGGCGTAACGACGGCCATTAGTACACGAAAAATGAAAAACGCTGAGGAAGAAGAGTTTCCTGAGGACCGTAAGAAACGCGAGCGTTTAAAGGAGCCTGAGGGCTTGCCGAAAGGCGAAGAGTGCCCCCATTATCCCTGTCATTTCAAAGGACAAGTGTGCGTATTTTGTTATTGTCCGAAGTACCCGTGTGAGGACTCTCAGCTCGGTAAGTGGATAGTAAGCTCTCGAGGCGACGTTGTCTGGACGTGTATCGACTGCAGACTAATCCACAAGAACAGAATAGCGGAATATCTGCGCGACTATCCTGAGGCAACTATCGACCAATTGAAGCGCATTGACGCCGAGTAGTCGTGTGTACGTCACTAAAGTCTCGCAGAATCCCTTTTTACGCAGTTAGGCAGCTCAGCATTCGTAATATCCCGGTGGACGTGCAGCTTGCCATCAATTTTATATAGAACTGTACGCAATGTAATCACGTCATTTCACGTTTACAGGAGGAAGAGTATGGCAGGACGACCCACAGGACAACTTGTTAATGCCGGCGGACAGCCGATTTTGATTCTCAAAGAGGGCGCCACTCGGACGCGAGGCGAGGAAGCCCAAAGCATGAATATCGAAGCTGCGCGCGCCGTAGCAAATGCAGTACGAACGACTCTTGGCCCTAAGGGGATGGACAAAATGCTCGTCGATAGTATCGGCGATGTCGTCATCACCAATGACGGAGCAACTATCCTAAAAGAGATGGATATTGAACATCCCGCTGCAAAGATGGTAGTTGAGGTCGCCAAGGCCCAGGACGACGAAGTCGGCGACGGGACCACAACCGCCGTTGTGCTCGTTGGTGAACTTTTGCGAGAAGCAGAGGAGCTTTTGAGTGAAGATGTCCACCCTACGATAATCGCTGCGGGATTCAACTTGGCCGCGCGCAAGGCGACAGACGTCCTTACTGAAATGGCTTTTGAAGGCGATGATGCGACGCTTAAAAACGTTGCGATGACGGCCATAACGGGAAAGGGCGCTGAGATGATGCTCAGCGAGATAGCCGATATCGTTGTCGAAGCGGTGGAGCTCGTCGCTGAGGACGTCGATGGAAAGAAAACCGTCGACCCCGACGACATCAGTGTGGTGCGCCGCTACGGAGCATCGGTCGATGATTCAAAACTCGTGCACGGCCTCATAATCGACAAAGAAAAAGTGCACCCGCTTATGCCCACGACGGTGAAAGATGCCAAGATAGCCCTTCTTAACGTTGGCTTGGAGATCGAAAAGACGGAGATCGACGCCAAAATTGAGATAAATGATCCAGGACAGATGCAGTCGTTCTGGGATGAGGAAGAGCGGAGGCTTGAATCGATCGCCGACAAAGTTATTGCAAGCGGCGCAAACGTCGTTTTTTGCCAGAAAGGGATCGACGATCTCGTCCAGCATTATCTTGCGAAAGCGGGCATCTTGGCGGGACGGCGGGTCAAGAAAAGCGATATGAAACGCCTCGAAAAGGCGACTGGGGGCAAGATCACCGACACGCTGGAGGATATTGCCCAACTCGGCTACGCCGGTTTGGTGCAAGAACGAAAAGTCGGCGACAATGAGATGATTTTTGTCGAAAAAACCCAAAACCCCAAAGCGGTATCTATTTTGCTCCGCGGCAGCATCGAACACGTTGTCGATGAGATGGATCGGGCGGTAAACGACGCCCTGAAAGTCGTCTCACTGACCCTTGAGAAGAACCAAGTACTGGCAGGCGGTGGCGCTCCGGAGATTGAACTTGCAATGACTCTGCGCGACTATGCGACGACTTTTGGCGGGCGTGAACAACTCTCCGTGCGCGCTTTTGCGAATGCGATGGAGATCATTCCAAAAACGCTCATTGAAAATGCCGGTGGAGATCCACTCGACAAGCTTGTGGAGCTTCGCAGTGCCCACGAATCGGGCGATCGAAATGCCGGTATATCAGTGGACGGTGAGGTGAGGGACATGCTAGCGCTCAATGTTGTTGATCCCCTCCGCGTAAAACTAAACGCGGTCGAATCTGCGATGGAGACTGCCAACATGATTTTGAGGATTGACGATGTCATCGCTGCGAGCACAGAAAAGCCCGAATTTGGTGGCGAAAGTCCAGAGATGTACTGAGAAGCGAACTGTGATTGACTGATGACTGTGATTGGCAGTCATCGCTCTCTCTTTTTTTAAGGCCACAAATCGCGAATGCGGATCCGGCCTCCGATCTACGACGCAAAGGCTGCTCGGCCAGCATAACTTATAAATAGTCAACAATTGCTCATTTGAGTGGTTTTCAGGCGAAGATCAGCAGGCGGAAGTTTGCACCACGACACAGTGAGTCGTGAGCTTATGCGGCAACAAGGGATTCTTGCGGTTTTAATTGTTACGATAATGCTGTTTTCGTGTGGTTGTTTGGGGGGCGGGCAGAGCAATGATACTAACACGGCACCTCTCGCCAACTCCTTACTAGTCGTTAGATCGGTCGAAGTAACGGTGGGCTACAACACTTCGCTTTCCTGCGTTTTGAACACAACGAACGGGCAGGGCCTTGACAATCAGCTCGTTTACTGGTATCTCGACGGCACGCCTCTTGGGCAAAGCTCCACTTACTTTGGCTTTGCAACGTACAACCTGTCTGTCAGCGACGTCTCGGGACTCGCGGCGGGAGAACACCAAATTCTCGCAGAATACAAAGGCAACGCCGATTATGCGGGCTCACAAGCAGAAGGCGTGCTGCTCGTTATCGCGGCAGCAACACCAACCGCAACGCCAAGACCAACCGCAACACCAACCGCAACGCCAAGACCAACCGCAACGCCAAGACCAACCGCAACACCAATCGTACAACCATCGCCTTCCCCGACGCCCGGGCCTACACCAAGTCCGTCACCAACACCCACAGCAAGTCCTTCGTCGACAAGCCCGTCGAGTCGAACGCGAACGATTGCCTAAGATGTGGGCTTGTGTCGTAGCGACGCGATCGGCGGACGATGCCGCTGTGACCTCTCACCTTTCTCAGGTAGGCACGAGGCGATCCACGCGAGACTCACGCGCAGACGTCTTACGATAGAGCCTGATTACCGTGCCGCACGTGAAGCGTGGCGGTGATCTCATCACTTCTGCAGGACGTGCGATTTGAGCCAATCAGCAATCGTCGGTAGCTCAAGTTCGTTTCGCGCAATAGCTAACACGAAACTCTTTATCGGTGCTTTGGGATCTACATAGTAACCATTTTGTTCTAAGAATATATCGCACGCTAGGAAACCGGTTCTTTTCGTGCCTTTGATCAATGCATTCGTACTGATGATACATTCGATCAGTGCAGCAGCTTTTAAGAATATATTGGGGTAAGGCCTGTAGCCGTGAATTTGCGTTCGAGGGCGATCAAGGCAGCTTGAAAGTAGATTTTCGTGAATGCCGGGGTGAAGACACGTGTCGCGCTCGCCTTCGATCGTCTCAATCATCTTGTGGTGTATGCTTCGAATCTGCTGCACTGTCAAGTACACGACCATCGCTAAAACTCCGCAAGCTCTTCTAGCACGCTCCGGTAACGCTCTATAGCGTCACAAAGCAACCGCTCAAAGCCCTCTTCTTGCTGAAAAGTTTCGTGGGTAGTGCCTGACTCGCCTGTGTCTGCCCCTCTTTTAATCTTTGACAAACTTGTTGTATGCGCGGCTTTGAAAACCGTGGTATTTAGAGAATCCCTCAGCGTCGCGCTGATCTAGCGACTTATCATTAAATGAAACGAGTGCCTCCGAATATAACGCCTTGGGCGAACTTCGAGCGACGGCGGTCGCCGTCCCATTATGCAGTAACAGCGTGGCCGACCCGGTCACCCGTTCTTGCGTTTTGTTGATGAACGCGTCTAGTGCAGCGGTCAGCGGTTCGTCCAGCAAGCCTTGATAGATCAGCTCAGCCCACGCCGCTTCAACTTGCGCCTTGAACTTGCGCTCCTCTCTAGTCAGGACAAGTGCCTCCAACTCTGCGTGAGCCGTCAAAATAACTGTCGCTGCTGGATGTTCGTAGATCTCCCGCGCTTTGAGGCCAAGAACGCGGTCCTCTATAAGGTCGGTTCGACCGACACCGAATTTTCCCGCCACCTCGTTGAGCTTTCTGATGAGTTGGAGTCCGCTCACTTGTGCGCCATCTAATGCGACTGGGATGCCTTTTGCGAAATCGAGGCTCAACAGCAGCTTTCCTTGCGTTTTCGTCGGGGCCATTGTCCACTTATAGATGTCCTCCGGCGGGATACAGGAGGGATCTTCGAGACGCCCCCCCTCGATGGAACGCGACCATAAGTTTTCATCTACGCTGTACGGCTTCTCAAAAGTAATCTGGACGTCAAGATTGTGTTCGAGCGCATATTCGATCTCCTCAGAACGCGTGAGATTGAGTTCACGCATTGGCGCGTGAATTTTAAATGCTGCTGCTCGGAACACCGCTTCGAATCGAAGCTGGTCATTGCCTTTTCCGGTGCAGCCGTGTGCGATCGCTGAGACGTGCTCCTTCTCAGCGATTTCGAGCACTTTCTTTGCGATGAGTGGTCGGGCAATAGCTTGTCCCAGGGTATATCCTTCGTAGTTGCCGTTTGCCTTGATCAGCGGAAACAAGTACTTCTCTACGAACTCGTTCTTCGCGTCGACGGTGTAGTGCTTGTCGCTCAGCTTGCCAGCCCGCGCTTCTGCTTTTCTCAGGTCGCTCTCGGGTTGGCCGACGTCAACCGTAACGGTCACTATCTCATCATATTGGTACTGCTCTCTCAAGATCGGGATGCAGACAGAAGTGTCCAGACCTCCAGAATATGAAAGCACGACTTTGCTCATCACAATCACCTTGATAAAGTGGCAAGGGTTTCACAGTTTGTGGCACGCATGTCTGTTCTCAGCTACCTCACGCGCGCGCGTGAATTACGGCGGTTTTGGCGACCGTATCTGAGAACCGCTGTCGCGGGTCACCTTGAGTCGCGAAGCCAACGATCAGATCGAGTGCGAATAGGAGCGCGAAAGCCGGAAGCCAGGCTTTGGTGAAACTTCTCACAAAAGCCTTTGTATAGGTCATGCTGCCCGCAAGCGACCTCACTTTTACGTCCATAAAACGCTTGCCGATTGTCGCACCAGTCGATCCTTCGAGTGCGACATAGTAACCCCACACGATGATGAGGCCAAATATGGCTGAAAATCCCGAAAATAATCCGCCAAAAGCGTTTTCGTTGAATACCAATAAAGGCAAGAACAAAACGATTGCTAGCACGGCGTTTAACAGCACGAACACGACGAGCAAAATTAACGAGTCGATGACGAACGCTATTGCGCGTCGCGTCCATAGATTTTGGAGTGCACTGTTGGCTCGTACGACTTCAAACCTTCGCTGCATAGTGTCGCTCCACAGTTACACGCGCGAGCTTAAAAGCGTTTTTGTCGACGCTGCACCTTGTGATCTGTCTCGTTTCCGCCACGCTTCGTATTGCGGTCCCCAAACGCGAGCGCAATGCTCGAGCAAAGCGCTACTTTTGTGGCTGTCACTCTCGCGCAGTAACGGTTAGTTAAAGAACAGCACGCAAGCTGCTAGAGGAACGGCGGCTTTGAACACACTCGACGCGGGTCAACCACTTACGTGGCACGATCGTGCACGCAATTAGCTTTCCGGCCATAAATCGCTAATGTAGCTATTCAAAGGCCTTATCGTGAGGTTCTGAGCTCGTGGCTTATCATAATGCTCGAGCATCGTGTGGATGGCATCCGCTGAAGCTCGGGCTCCCTGGACACTTGTTATGTACGGCACATTGTGATCTACGGCTGCGCGCCGCAGCACCTCTCCATCAAGCCGGGACTGCTTCCACGTAGGGGTGTTGATTATTAGTTGAATCCCGCCGCCGCGCATCATGTCAAGCAGTTCGGGGCTGTCGGTGAGTTTGGGCACCCTCGTTACTGGCACGTCGCGCTCTCCAAGGTAGTTTGCGGTCCCGACCGTCGCTAGCAGGTTGAATCCGGCTTTGTGTAGTGATTTTGCGATGCCGCATAATTCAGGCTTGTCCTCGTCTCTTACCGAGATGAACACCGTCCCCGAAAGTGGTAGTTCATTGTCGCTTGCGAGGGCTGCCTTGTAAAATGCCCTTCCGAAGTCATAGTCTATGCCCATGACCTCTCCCGTACTTTTCATTTCGGGGCCTAATATCGGATCTACTCCCGGGAGCTTGTCAAACGGCAGCACCACCTCTTTCACCGCAACGTGCCCGATCGTGGGCTCTGTCGGATAAAGGTCGCCCAACCGCTGCCCCATAATCACTTTGGCGGCGATCTTTGCCAACGGCAAGCCTGTGGCTTTAGAGACATATGGAATCGTTCTGCTTGAGCGTGGATTTGCTTCTAGAACGTAAACCGTCCCGTCTTTTATCGCCATTTGAAGGTTGATGAGCCCAACGACGTTAAGCGCACGGGCAATCCTCCTCACGTAGTTCTTGATGATTTCCTGCGTCTCAGCGTCAATTGATTGAGCTGGGATGACGACCGCCGAGTCGCCGGAGTGAATCCCTGCCTCTTCGATATGTTCCATTATTGCGGGCACCAGGACTTCGTCTCCGTCACTAACCGCGTCGACGTCGATCTCAACTGCGTGCTGCAAGAACCTGTCGATCAGCACTGGGTGTTGTCTGGATACCTTCACCGCTTCGTCAATATATCGGTTCAACTCAGATTCGTCGTAGACGATCTCCATGGCGCGGCCTCCGAGCACGTATGAAGGTCGTACGAGGAGCGGATAACCTATCTTGCGCGCGATTTTTGCCGCTCCCTCGCGCGAGGTCGCGGAACCGCTTTCCGGTTGCGGAATGGCGAGCTGTTCCAACAGTCTCGAAAACCGATCTCGATCTTCTGCAATGTCGATAGAATCGGGGGATGTGCCGAGGATCTTCGTTGAAAGCCCCCTTCGCTTGATCTCACTCTCAAGAGGGATTGCGAGGTTTACGGAAGTTTGGCCCCCGAATTGCACGAGAACGCCGTAAGGTTCTTCTTTTTCAATGATATTCATCACGTCTTCCAGCGTTAGCGGTTCAAAGAAGAGCTTGTCTGACGTGTCATAATCGGTCGAAACCGTCTCGGGATTGTTGTTTATGATATGCGCTTCTATGTGTTCCTCTCGTAGCGAGAGCACCGCGTGGACCGTACAGTAATCGAATTCGATTCCTTGTCCTATTCTGATGGGGCCTGCCCCTACGATGAGCACTTTCGTTCGATCTGTAGGAACGACCTCGTTCTGCTGTTCGTAAGTGGAATAGTAGTATGGCGTCTGTGCTCGAAACTCAGCCGCGCACGTATCGACCATCTTGTACGTCGCCGTTACCTCGTACGTTTTTTGATGTCTGAGGTCTGTGACCTTCGTTCGTTCAAAACCGGCCAGGTCAGCAATCTGCTGGTCGGTGAACCCTAGACGCTTTGCTCGTCGCAGATCTTCAGCGCTCATCTGCTTAGCGTGCCGGTTCAGGTACTTCCGTTCGAGATGAGCCTCAAAATCAACGATATTCTTGATTTTCTGTATGAAAAATGGGTCAATATCCGTGCGTTGCGCTATTTCCGCGACAGCGTGCCCCTTCTTAAGGGCGGTGTAGATCTGAAACAGTCGCTTGTCAGTGGGGGTGGACAGCAAATCAATGGGATCTTCGGCGATGGAAACCGGGATATCTAAATCGAGCGATCGGATCGCTTTCTGGAGCGACTCCTCGAGCGTCCGACCAATCGCCATGACCTCGCCCGTGCTTTTCATGGCCGTTCCTAAGGTATTATCTGCGCGCGTGAACTTGTCAAACGGCCATCGCGGTATTTTGACGACCGTATAATCGATGGTCGGCTCAAACGAGGCTGGCGTTTCGTTGGTAACTCGGTTGGGGATTTCGTGTAGTCGCATCCCTATTGCGATCTTTGCTGAGACGCGCGCGATAGGGTACCCCGTCGCTTTTGATGCAAGCGCCGATGAACGTGACACCCGCGGATTTACTTCGATAACGCGGTACTCCCCGTTCTTCAGGGCAAACTGTATGTTGCACCCGCCCTCGATCCGCAGGGCACGAATAATTCGTATCGAAGCGCTTCGCAGCATCTGGTGCTCAACATCGGAAAGGGTTTGCGACGGCGTCACAACGATCGATTCGCCTGTGTGCACGCCCATAGGGTCGACGTTTTCCATGTTGCAGATGGTGATGCAGGTATCTCCGGAATCGCGCATCACCTCGTATTCGAATTCCTTCCATCCGAGAACGCTTTCTTCTACCAAGACTTGGCCGATGCGCGACTTTTTTATCCCGTTCTCGATGATGGCCTTCAGTTGCTCCTCATTTCTGGCTATGCCGCTGCCACCTCCCCCGAGGGTGTATGCAGATCGGACGATTGCAGGCAAGCCGAGTTCCGCTGCTAGCCATTGGTAGTCATTCGAGTCATAGACGGCGTGACTTTTTGGGACTCTCTCTCCGATGCCTTCCATCGTCCTCCGGAAACGTTCCCTGTCCTCGGCCATATAAATGGTCTCGAGTGGTGTGCCTAGGGGTTTGACGTTGTGGTCTGCCAAGACGCCCATCTCTGCCAGCTCGGCAGTGATATTGAGGCCCGTTTGGCCTCCAAGACCCGCGATTATTCCGTCAGGCTGTTCCTTTCGCACGATTGCAGCGACAATGTCGGGCTTCAGTGGTTCAATGTACACCGCGTCCGCCATGTTCGGATCGGTCATTATCGTTGCGGGGTTCGAGTTCACCAAGGTGACCGATACCCCCTCTTCTCGCAAAGAGGTGCAGGCTTGGCTGCCGCTGAAGTCGAACTCGGCTGCTTGCCCGATCACAATTGGACCGGAGCCGATGAGTAGCACCTTCTCTATGTCTGCTCTTTTTGGCATACTTCTTGGGCGAACACTAAGGGGATTATGCCGTCACATGTTGTGACCCGCGACATCGGTAATCTGGTCGAAAAACGATTTCTCAAGGTCGTGCGGGCCGGGGGATGCTTCAGGGTGATATTGCACGCTCATTATATGCAGGTATTCATTTGCAATGCCTTCGATGGTGTTATCATTGGCGTTTACCTGTGTTACGGTCATTTTGTCCCGTTGGTCGTAGCGAACCGCGTAACCGTGATTTTGTGCCGTGATGTAAACGCGCTGCGTGCGAAGATCCAAAACGGGTTGGTTCGCGCCTCGATGTCCGAATTTGAGTTTATACGTCTCTCCATCAAGTGCGAGGGCGATCAGCTGATGTCCGAGACATATCCCGAAGATCGGCAGCTGTCCTGCAAGCTCGCGGACAACATGAATCCCGTTCTTGGCTTGCGCGGGATCTCCCGGGCCATTAGAAAGCAGTATCGCGTCAGGCTCGTAGTCTGCTATTCTTTTTCCTAGCGTGTCTGCAGGCACGACGATGAGGTCGATGTCGCGATGTCGCAGATTCTGAATTGTGTTTTGCTTGACGCCAAAGTCCATGAGAACGAAACGCTTCCCCTTACCGGGAATATGGTAGGCATTTGCGCAGGTAACCTCTGATACTAGGTCAAGGGTGGCGATGTCTGGAGCGCGACGTGCACGGTCAATAGCCCTGCGAATGTCGGCGCGCGATCCTTTAGCGCTTGGCACGAGGCTTGCCCGCATTGCGCCTTCGTCGCGGATCATGATGGTGATCATCCGAGTGTCAATGTCCCATATGCCGGGAATTTCGTAAGCGTTGAGGAACGCATCGAGTGTCTGGCCGTTAGTGGGGTGTTCACACAGCTCTCTGATGACAAATCCTTCGGCTTGTATGCCTGCCGACTGGCAGTCATCATAGTTTACGCCGTAATTTCCGACTAATGGATAGGTGAACAGCAAGATTTGACCGTTGTACGAAGGATCGGTCAGTGCCTCCACGTAGCCCGTGTATGGGGTGGCGAAAACAAGCTCGCCCGCTGTGGCGCGCTTCGCTCCAAACCGTTTTCCCACTACTGCGACGCCATTTTCAAACGCGAGAATCGCTTTCATGATCGTTCTGCGGGAAGACGTGGGTTCTAGATTGATGGTCGTGCATCTTTTATGCTAATCACGAGTATCTGGTAAATAAGTTGTTGCGTTCGGTGCAGCATATAGGCACGACGATATGGCGGCTGTTTAACGTACTAACCAAGATTGGCTGGCGAAAGCAGCAAGCGAGAAGCAATTATTGAGAAGAGCTCCTATAAGCGGCTGAAAGCTCTAAATTGCGATTGCTATAGAATTGAAGCTACCTATGGAAAAATCAAGAGTTGCCTTACGGCTTGCGTATGTGGGAACTGAGTACGCAGGTTTTCAGGCACAACCAGGCCGCGCAACCGTACAAGCGGCGGTTGTTGAAGCTTTGCGCCGTGCGCGACTCTTTGACGAACCTCGTGCTGCTCATTTCACGGCCTCTGGAAGAACAGACAAAGGAGTTCACGCGCTCGATGCGGTGGTAGCGTTTGAAACTGATGCTTTTGAGTTGGCCCTCCCTCGTCACATCAACACTCATCTGCCGGTAGAGATATGGACGTGGGCACGCGCGGATGTGCCACTTACGTTCGATGCCCGACGGGATGCTCTCATGCGCGAATACCAATATATTTTGTGCGATGGGCAGTTTGATGTTCACGCTATGCGTGAGGCGGCGGATCTTTTGCACGGCGTGCACGATTTTCACAATTTCAGCCTCGAGAAACGGCGGCCGACCGTGCGGAACGTCTTTTCTTCGCGCGTGCGCGTGTCAGGCAACTTTATCGTTGTTGAGATCGCCGCCAATAGTTTCGTGTGGAACATGATGAGAAAACTCGTCACCGGGCTGGCTCTTGTGGGAAACGGACAGCGAAGCGTTGCGTGGTTTAGGAGCATGTTGGAGCGAAGCCACGTCGAAGGAATCCGGTCAGCTCCCGCTTCCGGACTCATACTTACGCGGGTCGAATATGACGGCATCGACTTCGTTGAGGATACGTACGCGAAGAAGCGTGCACAACAGCGCATAAAGGAAGCACTTGTGCATAACGGTGTTATGATGCAAATTCTGAAGCGATTTAACGAGCGAATGACGGGTACGCGTTAAAACGCGGGGCTTAGTACTCGTCGAGGTATTTTTGCTCCCGATGTGAGTCCGTTTTGCGTGCGTTGTCGTGACTGTCTGCACGTTGCTTACCGTCGCGCTTAACGTGCGATTCTGAAGGCGAATCACCGTGATTTTCAGATGGGGGGTGAGGCGCGTCTATACTAACCGGCACCTTGTGCTCTGAAATCGGTTGACGTACGGACATCTCTCCACTGCTTAATCGTTGTGCTACTTGTAATGCGGTTTTTACCGCCGGAGCATCCTTTTTGGCGCTCAGTAAGAACGCAAGCTCGTCGGCGGTGAGATGCAGTGCTGCCGCTATGCCGGCCGGGTCCCTCTCTGTAAGCTCTTTGTAGAGTGGAATAATGTCTTGCCGCGCTTTGGTCACTGATATGTGGTTTGCGGTGCCGATTTTAGTTGCCACCGCGTCCCTCAAAGCACGTTTAGACCGTGTTTGCCCGAGGCGCATCCAGTGCGTCGGTGGGGAATATTTGGCCGCGGCATGGCGTTGTCCACGGTTTTGGCGGCTCACTACGTTCACTCCCGAGGTCATCAGTTCGGCGGCGTATCTCCATAGGCCGTAATTCTGTCTCTTTCGCGTTCGTCCGAGGTATATATCAGCTCTACGCAGTACCTGAAATGCGCGCGCGAGAGCCCCATCTTTCAAAGAACGCGGGAGGTTTTCGTCTACCCAGTGGATCAGGTCCTCAGGCGTCTCGTCGACCCCGTACGAAATAGTGAGGGGCTTGATCGGGTCGGTGTCGTTAAAAATACTTCTCATTAGGTCAAATGGGGATTGGGCACGATCGCGAGATGCGGTTTCCATCTGCGCCCCTCCGAAGTACGCTTGAAAGTCGGTTATCGCCGACCTCAGATCTCCACTCGCGTTCTTGACGATCTGTTGAATGGAGACCGTGTCGACGGCACTCAGCGATCGGTCAATGTCCGAGAGCGTCTCGCCTAGCGTCTCTAGCTCGCGTACCGAATCGGTGAGAACGGCTAGGTCCGAGCTGATCGCCTCCAGTTCTGCCGCATCTCGTGAAGCCCGCTCAGGCTGCTCGAGCCGGGTCATCAAGTCAGCAACGGCTTCCTGAGCTTCGCAAATCGCTGGCCTATCGAGGTCAAAACCGAGTTGTGTGAGAATCTCAAGGTCAGCGCTGATCGCCTCCAGTTCTGCCGCATCTCGTGAAGCCCGCTCAGGCTGCTCGAGCCGGGTCATCAAGTCAGCAACGGCTTCGTGGGCGCGCAAAACGTCTCTCCTCTCGTTGTGCCAGATATCCACCAGTGCTTTTTGTGCGCTTTCCTCCCTGATGGCGGAAAAAGCGATGAGTTTGCAGTGTCCACGTAGCGTCGACGAGACCCCGTACAGGTCGTTGGCCGTCAGAATCACGGGTTCGCGCGTTTTTTTTATGAGCTCTGTCACTGCTTTTGCCCCGCCGCGATCAGAATTGCCGTGCAGGTTGTCAATTTCGTCAAGCAGTATTAGCTTCTGAGCATTTTGAAGTGACGCGTTTCGAGACGCCGCTCCTACCGTCGCGTTAATAGCTCCTTGAGTTCGCTTGTCACTGGCATTAAGCTCGAGCAGCTGCCACCCCATGTCATTTGCCAACGCGACTGCAGCGGACGTTTTGCCTGTGCCGGGCTTGCCGTATAACAATGCTGCCGTTTTCTCCGCGGGCCAGTTAAGCGCCCATTTGCGGAGCTCTTCGACGGCTTTGTGGTTGCCTCTCACTTCTGAGAGAGTCCGCGGACGGTATTTTTCAACGAGGTCCATAGAATCAAGCGCAGAAATCAAGAGATAGGGGCGGTATAAGGATATAAGAACCCCCTATGCCTATTAATGTTTTGTGAACGACATGAAACTGGACGAATTGGCTCAGTCGCTTCGTGACTTTGAAGGCATCACACGGAAGCGCTCGATCGGTTCGCTTGTGAAGTGGTTTGACGAGGACCTCAGCACAGGAAACTTTGGGGAGGATGCCGCGGTAATCAAGCGAGGCGACGAGTCCCTGCTTATAGCCGCTGATGGCATCTGGTCCAAGCTCATGGACGCGGACCCTGAGTGGGCGGGGTACTGTGCAGTCCTCGTAAATATTCACGACATTTTAGCTATGGGGGGCACGCCGCTGGCGATGGTCGACGTATTCTCGGCGAGTTCGGCTGAAGTTTGCAACCGCGTCTTGGCAGGCATGAGCGAAGCCACAAAAAAATTCGACGTGCCGGTCGTCGGTGGGCACGTGCACCCCGACACTACTTATAACGCGCTCGACGTGGCCATCATTGGCACCGCAAAGACTGACTCAATCATTTACAGCTGCAAGGCCCAAGAAGGACAGGACGTCCTCGCTGCCGTCGACTTAGACGGGAGGGTTCACCCATCGTGCAGTCTCTGTTGGGACACGACGACGATGAAGCATCCCGAGATGCTCCGCAGACAGTTGCAGACCATGCCTCGCCTCGGGCAACAACACCTAGTGTCGGCGGGAAAAGACATCAGCAATCCAGGTTTGCTCGGCACACTCGGTATGTTGCTCGAAGTTTCTGAAGCGGGCGCTGTGGTAGAACTGGATCGGATTCCGATCCCCGATGGCATGGACATGCATCTATGGCTGCGCATGTATCCAGGAATGGGGTTCGTGTTAACCGTTCAACCACAGAACGTGCAAGAGGTCGTAAGCATCTTCGAAGCGGCCGGCATGGCAGCGGCTAAAATAGGCGAAATTACCGGAACGAGAAAGCTTGAGATTACAAATAACTCGGAGAAGGTCGTAGTGTGGGATTTTGCTCAGGATACCATCATGGGTATAGGCGCCGTGGCTTGCCGATAGTGTTGACAGAGCAAAATCCAAGAGAAATTAAAAAAAATCAAAAAAGAAGTGGGAGATAAGGCAAAAATGCCTCATCTGTTCTAATTTTATCTAGTAGTTGGTGTACGTTCTGGTCCTTCCGTCGGGTCCAACAAGTTCGAGTTTGACTGGCCAACGTCCGTCAATCGTGTGGGTTGCACACGAGAAGCACGGGTCGTAAGCACGGATGACCATTTCAAGACGATTGAGTAATCCTTCCTGTGGTTCGCCGTCCTTTATCAGGAGTTTCGCAGCCTCGCGAACCCCTAAATCCATCGCTCCTTGGTTGTGACCGGTCGAAACGATCATGTTGGCCTTCGTTAT